>JAUXCW010000102.1 GCA_030618705.1 Gammaproteobacteria bacterium
CCTTCGAGGGGCGTTTGCTGCGGCGTGGTGAGGTCGAAGCCAATGGCGTGGGTGCCGTGCGGCAGTTGAGGGGTCCTGGCCTGACCCTGGAGGAGGAGATTTCCCGGTGGCAACCGGTGGAAAGTTACAGTTATCGCCTTACCCGGGGCGCGCCGCTTAAAAATCATCGGGGCGATATCCTGTTGACAGCGGATAACGGCGGCACCCATGTGCGCTGGGCAATACAGTTCAAATCGAAAATACCCTTTGCCGGTGCAATCACCGCGTGGCTGCTGACTTGGGTATTTGCTCGCGCCCTGGGCAAACTGAAGTCGCTGCTAGAGCGACGGCAGGACTCCGGAGATCTCCCATAAGTGGTTTCGACCCTGCCAAACTGAAGGCGTGGTATATCGTTTAAGTAAGTGCCATTGGCTTTAAAGGTGTTCGCCAGCGTGGGGGTTAGCACGAACCGGTGGTAAAGTTTCCTATTTGGGTGCCGCAGTTTCAGGAGTAGTAGATGTTTGACTATATCATCGTCGGTGGTGGTTCTGCCGGGTGCCTGTTGGCCAATCGCTTGTCGGCGAACCCACGCAATAAGGTTTGTTTGCTGGAGGCCGGTGCTACGGATCACACCTTCTGGATTCGTAACTGCAATCCGTTGAATATGCTCTATCTGATGGGCAGTAAAAAGTACAACTGGCTCTATCATGCCCGTGCCGAAAATCGTACCGGCAACCGCCGCTTCTTCTGGCCAAGGGGCAAGGGCCTGGGCGGTTCGAGCTCGATCAATGCGATGATATACACTCGCGGCCATCCGCAGGATTACGACCATTGGGCGGCGCTGGGCAACGAGGGCTGGGATTATCAATCCGTTTTGCCCTGGTTCAAAAAGTCGGAGCGCCAGTGTCGTGGCGCAGATGAATACCATGGGGATAGGGGCACCATGGATGTGGCGGATACCAACTTCCACTTCCCGGTCAGCGATGCTTTTCTCCAGGCCTGCCGGCAGGCGGGTCTCCCCCTGAATAATGACTTTAACGGGCCGAGCCAGGAAGGTTGCGGCTACTTCCAGGTCAACCAGACCGCCGACGGGCAGCGCTGCAATTCCGGCGCCGCCTTTTTGGATGAGGCGATGTCACGCGGTAATCTCGAGGTGGTCACCCGCGCCCATGTGGCCCGGATTATTTTTGAAGATAAAACCGCCGTGGGCGTCGAGTACTATGCCGGCAGCAAGTACTATGCCGGCAGCAAGTCCGCCGATACTCAGCGCGGCTCCAGGATAAGCCTGCGTGCTCGAAAGCAAATTATCCTCAGCGCCGGGGTCATAAACTCGCCCCAGATATTGAAATTATCTGGTATTGGCAATGCAGGGGAGTTAGACCGCTTCGGCATACCGCTGGTACACGAGTTGCCGGGTGTCGGGGAAAACTTGCAGGACCACCCCGATATCCTGCTGCGCTGCCTGGATAAAAGCGGCACCTGCCTCAGTGCCGTCCCCAACCGCCAGATGCTTCGGTTTTTCTCTGCCGTAATGAGCAGGGACAGGCCCTTACTCTTTACGCCCACCGACTGCGGCGGGTTTATTAAATCCGATGCCGATCAAACCATCCCCGACTTGCAGTTGCAGTTTGCCGCGATGCGTATGAATCCCCACGGCAGGGGTTTGTCAATGTCGCTACGTAGTGGCTACGTTTTACATATCTGTCACCTGCGTCCAGGAAGCCGGGGCAGGGTGTTGCTGCAGAGCAATGATCCCTTTGCAGCACCGCTAATACAAGCCAATTACTTCGCCGATGAAACCGAGCTGGAGGCGTTGGTCAAGGGGGTGAGGATCGGTCGAAAAATTCTGCGGCAGGTTGCCCTGGAGCCGTTTCACAAGCGCGAAGAGGCGCCGGGCGATGCCGTGCAGAGCGATGAGCAAATACGTCAGTTTTTACGCGATAAGGTAGAAACCGTATACCACACGGCGGGCTCGTGCAAGATGGGGTGTGACGCTATGGCCGTGGTCGATGCCCAACTGCGTGTTCACGGTGTGAAGAATCTAAGGGTTGTCGATTCCTCCGTTATGCCGACGATTACCGGCAGCAATATCCATGGTCCCACGGTGATGATCGCGGAGCGGGGCGCGGATATGGTGCTTTCGGAGCCTGGTTCCTGACTGCATAGCTGCAAGCTGGCCGCAGGCTGCAACTTGACAATTAGCGCAATTCGTAGATGATGATATGCAGACTTCTTTGAGAATAATATGCGGTGTCATCATGCCGGACCTGATTAGAGCCGCCGTCCTCAAGGGCGTGCCGGAGCTCGTTGCGCAATTGGGTGCTAACCCAAAGGAGCTTGTGCGGGCGAGTGTCTAATCCCTTGATTAAGCGCCATTGTGCCTGATTGGGGTCTGGCATCCGAGTGAAGAAGCACTGGCCATCCACAACGGCGGCGGCGTCCCATCGCCGCGCCTGGAAGTGGCGCAATGTCTTCGGGCTGTTGCTGTTTTTAGCCACGCTTTGTTCGCACTGCCTGGCTGAGGTCGATGTCACTGTACAGGTGCGTGGGGTCAAAGGTGAGAAGCTCGCTAACGTGCGTGCTTTTCTCAGTATAGAGCAGCGCAAGTCCGAGAAGTCCTTGACCGAGCGCTGGCTCCGCCTGCTTCACGAGGATGCACCCGCGGAAATCAAGTCGGCGCTGGAACCGTTCGGTTACTACAACGTGACGGTAACAAGCAGCCTGGAACCGGTGAACGGAAGCTGGACCGCGCGTTACGAGATCACCCCCGGGGAACCGGTACGGATTAGCCATGTCGACCTGCTGTACACCGGCGAGGGCGCCGGGGCCGGTGAACTGGCGTTGGCGATACAATCCTTTCCACTCAAGAACGGCGATATCCTCGATCACCTGGTCTACGAGAACGGCAAATCGGCTCTGGTGTATGCGGCGGCGGGCCTGGGCTATGTCCAGGCCAAACCTTCCACAGCACGGGTTGAAGTGGACCCCTATGCCAACACGGCGACGATAGCCCTGGAGGTCGACACCGGTCCGCGTTTCTATTACGGCAAGGTGCGCTTCCATCAGGAATTTCTCAAGCCGGAGTTACTGGAAAGGACTGTCACCCTGACACCCGGCGACCCCTATGTCACCGATGATGTCATCGCCTACCAGCAAGGCCTGCAGATAAGCGACTGGGCCTCCGTGGTCACCGTGGAGCCACACTTCGATGACGCCGAGGACGGTCGAGTGCCGCTGGACGTCAGCCTGCAACCGAGCAAACGCAACCGCTATTCCTTCGGCGCCGGTTACGAGACCGATGTGGGACCCAGGGTCTCGGCTCGTTGGGTGCACCGGCGCATCAATCGAGCGGGGCACCACTCCGATGTTTTTGTTCGGCTGTCCGCCGTCCGCAGAACCCTGGGGGGCACCTACTTTGTACCGGTCAGGCAACCGCTGACCGATCGACTGGCGACCTCTGCCGAATACGAATACGAGGAGACATCGGATACCCGGCGCGATACGCTTAACGGTGAATTCGCCTTCACCAGGCGCAGTCTGGATGATAGAACATTCTCCAAGGGCTTTCTGGAGCTCCGAAGCGAGGATTACCAGGTGCGTGATGATCCCACGGTGGAGACCCGGCTTTTGTCGATCGGCTTCGCCCGGCGCTACACCGAGTTGGGTTTTGATCTGTATCCGCAACGGGGGCGACACTACGATTTCGAAATACGAGGGGGCAGCTCCGCCGTTGTCTCGGACACCAGCTATGCTCGCATTCAGCTCGGCGGCAAATATCTTATGGCCCTTGGCGACAACGGGCGCATCAAAATGCATGGCCAGCTGGGCGCCGCCGCGGTAGAGTTTTTCGAGCAGTATCCCACCTCATTGCGCTACTTCGCCGGCGGCGATAGTACGATTCGCGGATTTGACTACAAATCCCTCGGCCCGGTGGACGATAACGGCAATGTGGTCGGTGGCAAAAACCTGCTGGTGGTCGGCGGTGAATACAACCACCGGGTAAAAAAACACTGGGTGGTCGCGGGCTTCGTCGATGCGGGCAATGCGTTTAACGATAGCCTCGACGACGTTGCCGTTGGTGCGGGGGTCGGGTTTCGCTGGTTGATGGCTTTTGGCAGTTTCCGGCTCGATCTGGCCTGGCCGGTGAGTGAAGAAGGCTGGTCCGCAGGAGATGGCATCATCCACATCGGTTTTGGGGCGGCACTTTGAGGCGTCCTGGTGGCTACCTTTTATCCTTATTCCTGCTGCCGGCTGCTGTGCTGCTGGTCACTGCGGGCTTGTTGCTGGGAACTGAAACCGGCACGGCCACGGTATTGCGTCTGGTGCAATCCATCGCGCCCGGGGTGATCGAGGTAGAACGCACCCGGGGCCATCTCCTCGATCGACTGGTATTCGATGAACTGCGCGTCGATTGGGGTAGCGGTAATGTGCAGGCCAGGCAGCTGGTATTGGACTGGTCGCCGCGCTCTCTGGCGCGGCTGGCCTTTGTCGTCAACGAACTTAGTGTTACTGGCCTGCGATACAACGGTGTCCCCGCTGCGGAGCAACCGCTGGCCGAACCGCTGCAATGGCCGATCGAGTTACCCGAGTTTACGACTCCGCTACCCGTTATCGTCAAAAAACTCACAATCAGTGATATGGTCATTACCCTTACCCCGGAGTCGACCCCAATACTTATTGATACCGCCGGGTTGGTGGGGCGCTGGGACAATAAAGGCATCACCGTGGAGCGCTTCGAGTCCACCGGGCCGGGCTATACAATCGTCATCACCGGACGGCTAGACCCCATGGATGCCTACCAGCTCGATCTGGACAACCAGCTACAGCTGCAGTTGGCAGACGGCGTGGCTTTCGAGTTGGAGGGTACGATCCAGGGCAATACCGGTCGGCTTGATTTTGAACAGCGCCTATCCGGTGATGCCGACATATTCCTCAGTGGCAGCCTGGATCAAGTACTGGTCGATCCACACTGGAACGCCTCGCTGAATCTGACGTCACTACCCGCCACGCTATTCAACCCGGATCTACCGCTACAACTCAGCGGTAAGCTCGAGTCCAGGGGTAGCTGGTCCAGCGCCGTGCTGACGGGCCAACTGGAAACCGCCAGCGCAACGCCGGAGTTCGATCGCTTGCTGGCGCTGGTAGACCTGGCCGCCAGCCCCGATCGCGGCATATTGAAAATCAAGCAATTTGATATCAGCCAGCACGGGCGCCCATTACGGCTCAGCCTCGCAGGCGAATTGGCCACCGACATGGCCTTCGACTTCGCTGGTGAGTGGCACGAGCTGCAGTGGCCGCTGGACAATTCAGCCATTGTAGAAAGTAGCCACGGCCAGCTTTCGATGCAAGGCGTGCCCAGCAATTTTCAGTTGGAAGCCAGTGTCGAGCTGAGCGGCAAAAATATCCCGGCAGGGCAGTGGCAGCTCTCCGCTAGTGGTAACCAGCAGCGCCTGGACATAGCAAGCCTGACCGCACAAGTGCTTGGAGGCAGTCTGGAGGGCTCCGGGGTATTGGGCTGGGAGCCAATACCCAGCTGGCAATTCCAGGCCACTGCCAGACAGATTAACCCGGCGAGTGTGGTGTCAGGAGCGGAGGGACTGATTGACTTCTCGCTCAGTACGGATGGCAGCATGGGCGATGCCGGGCTGCAAACCCGGTTCAATCTGCTGCAGTTGGGCGGAGAACTCAATAGCCAGGCGCTCACGGGGAGTGGTAAATTTGCCTTCGCGGACAAGCATGCCAGCATCGATAGCCTCGCTATTCAACTGGGCGACGCGGTGCTGCAAGTCGACGGCGCCGTCGGCCCGCAATCGGACTTGCAATGGCTGGTCGAGATCCCCGCACTGGAGAAGTTCCAGGCTTATGCCGTCGGCAATGTGTCATCGGCAGGGCGCCTCACCGGCCCGCAGCGGCAACCGCACATCGTGGGCACTCTCAAGGCCGGCGCTCTTGGCTATCAGGACTATGGCATCGGCGCGCTCGATGTCGAGCTGGATGTGGATCTGCAGGACCAGCAGCGCTCCTCGCTTGTCGCCGGTGGAAGCAATATTACCCATGGCGGCAATAAGCTGGAACGCGTGGATCTTGCTTTTGATGGATTTATTCGACAGCACTCGCTCACGCTGTCAGCCACACCGGACGACACTGTGATCGAGATAAGCGCGCGGGGAGCTTATGAGGAGGCAGTATGGAATGGCACCCTCGAACAGCTTGAATTGGCCGCCAGGAGCCTGGGTCCCTGGCATTTGCGGCGGCCGGTGGCGCTTTCACTGGGGAGTAAGCATGCGAGGTCTGACACACTATGTATGGTGCGTGAGAATGCCAGCCTGTGCGCGGACGGGGAATGGCAAGCAGATGGCGAAAGCATTGCCGCATTTGAGTTGGTGGCGCTGCCGCTTGACTGGTTCAAAGCCTGGTTGCCGGAGCAGCTGAAGGGGATTGGCGGCGAGCTTTCCGCCACCGGGGATATAAAGCAGGGAGTGGAGCTGATCGCGGCGCTTAAAGCAAACATCACGCCGGGCGAGCTTATTTTACACGCTGACAGCGAGGACATTCGCGTCGCCCACTCCGGCGCCGAATTGGATTTTTCCAGCCAGGGCGAAGGAGTGACGGGAACACTGGTAGCCGGTATCGACTCCAGCCGGCTTAAGGCGAGCATTCATCTGCCGGACCTGTTGCAGGTAAGCGATCCGATGCTTGCCGGTATCGATGGCAGCCTGCAATTCAACGCCCCGGATTTAACCGTGGTGCCGCTACTCGCACCTATGCTCACCCGGGTCAACGGTTCCGTCAACGCTAATTTTGAGCTGGGGGGGCAATTGGGGCGGCCGCAGCTGGATGGCGAGGGGAAGCTCCTTGTTTCCCGTCTCGAGCTGGCGGACATTGGGCTACAACTCACGGATACCCGAATGGATGTTGGCGTGGTCAATGACAAACTGACCCTGGCAGGCAGTACGGTCTCGGGGGGCAGCATTACAGTCGATGGCGAGCTGGAGCTCGATGCCGACAAGGACTGGCCATTGCGTGTGAGCGTAACGGGAGAGGATTTTGTGGCTGCCAACCTGCCCAATATACAGCTGCTGCTCAGCCCGGACCTGCAGCTCGAGCGACAGTCTGGCATTCTTAACCTGACCGGTACGCTCACGGTGCCCAGTGCTGACATCCGGATACGGGATTTGCCCGCCGACGCTCGCAGTGCATCCCCCGATGTGGTGGTGCTTCGCCGGGACGCCGAGTTGCAACAAACCGGGGACACCACACCCATCGCCACCGATATTGTCCTTGTCCTGGGTAACGAGGTGCACCTGTCTGCCCTTGGCTTCAGCGGCTTTGTCGCGGGGGAGGTCAACCTGCGCGCCACCGCCAGGGAAGCACTGCTGGCCACGGGCGATGTGCGCATCGACCAGGGCACCTATCGTGTCTTCGGCCAACGCCTGGAGATCGAACGTGGGTTGTTTTCCTACACCAACAGCCCGCTCGACAATCCCGGCGTCAACGTCAAAGCGACCCGGGCAATCGGCGAGGTGATCGTCGGGGTAAACGCCCTGGGCACTGCCCGCAAAATCACCGTGACGACCTTTTCTTCGCCCTCGATGTCGGAGAACGACCGCATCTCCTACCTGCTGACCGGAAAGCCCGCCAACCAGGGCGCCACGGTGTCATTGGAGAGGCAGGTGGCTCGAAACCTTTCCGTGGGTGTCAACGTCGACACCAAAAGCGGGGAAAGCGCCTTTGTAACCCGTTACCGTATACTCAGGACGCTGCACACGGAGGTTGGTTCGAGCGCCAGGAGCAGCACCTTTGACCTTTTCTATACCATCGAGCGCGAATGAGAAGAGGGCGGTCGGAAGGGCACTGCTATGGCTTGCGCTCCAGGTGGTTTTCCTTTGCCCGCAACTCGGGTACGCTGGATGATGTTTCTCAGGGAACATTTCGGTGCCAAGGTGAAACTGACACTTAAACGCCGCTCCAAGCTACAAATCGAAGTCGATGCAAGCTTCCCCCTCGAAAGGGGTAGCAGGGCGATGAGTCATACTGTGGACGCCTACCTGTTCGTCCCCAGGAGTCTTGGACTCAATTCTAATACCTACCCTAAATACCTGTTTTACCGTGACCTGCAGACCTATTCGGAGTTGTTGCCGGGGCCCCGGTCCCTCAGCGATATCCTGTCGCCGAAAAATGGCCTGCTAACGAGGCTGAAACAGTGTGCCAAGCCCTCCAGCAATATCGAGGGCGAGGCGGAGCGCCAGAAATTCGAGAATCGTAATCGAACTTTTTGCCACATCGTCACCCATGCCGTCGAACGGCAAATACGGCAAGCTATGGAGAAAGGTGATAGCGAAAGCTGTTACTCCGCAGTGGCGCAATACATGCATCTCATCAGGCAATTGCTGGCGAACTTCCGAACAATTGAAGCCGAACTGGCCGACGCCCCGGAATCGTTTCGTCGCATCTTCTGTCTCGGTGATGAATATCTCAGCCTGCTGGTAGAGGATTCGAGCTGTCGTCTGGCAGACTCACTTCAGCATCGCGGCTCAAGCTGGGGCGATGTGCCGGCTCCTGCACTTCACGCCCTGGCCCGGGATGAGTTGGAATATCGCCGGGGCCGCGGTTATCCCTCGGTGCCATGCCACAAAGATCGGCATGAAACCCTCGTCCATCGGCGTTCGAGCCTGAACACCTATGTAGAAAGCGTATACTTCCTCGCCAGCAGCAATAAGCCCGAGGGTCGGCTTGCACGGGAATTACTGCTAAGTATGGCAGCCGGCGCCGCCATGGTGTTTGCCACTGCGGCGGCATTTCTCGCCCATGTACAATATGAAAACTGGACCAGCACATTTGCCGTGGTGCTGGTCATCAGCTATATGTTCAAGGATCGTATCAAAGCGCTGGCCCAGGACTACTTGAAAACCAAGGGCCAGCAGTTATTTTTTGATTTCAAAACCACTATTCATGGCCAGATAACTCGACGGCCCCTTGGCATCCAGCGAGAAAGCTTCGGTTTCGTGCCGGGGGAAAAATTAGCGCCGGACTTGATGCGCTTGCGCGACCACAATCCCCTGGAAGCCCTGGACAATGCCTACTGTGGAGAGCACGTGATACGCTACAGGAGACGCAGCATGCTTTACCCGGCCCGCCTGGCCGACGCATTTCCCGAGAGTGATGTCGACACGATACGGCAGGTAATCTATTTTGATCTGACGCGTTTTGCCAGAAAGATGGAAAACAGCAAGCAAAGCGTTTTCGTCCCCGACAACGACAGTTACCGCAGGGAAACCGGTCGCGGTGTTTACTACCTGCACCTGCTTATCAAGTATCAGTCCGACACGACCACCATATTGCAGAAGTTTCGCATCGCGATGACGCGCAACGGCATTCGGAGTATTGACGAACTTCATGCTGACGCGGCAGCGTCGTATCGAAATATGTGTCGCTAGCGAAATAGCAGGGGCGACAGACTACACTGCGTGTGGGTCAGTCCTTCCCCGTTACCGCTTGTGCTACGCAAAGATAACAACACCCGCTTTTCGAGCTGCTTTTTTCAAGCCTTTGTCATTGCTCGCCAAAGGGGCGTCCAGCCTCAATGAGAGTTCCAGGTAGGCGCTATCATATATCGACAGATTGTACTGGAGGCTAAGGGAAAATGTCGAAGCGGAACAATCGCCGTGGCTGCGCAGATCAGTTTTGATTGGCAGAAAAGAAATTAAGTTAAAATAATTCTGCGCATCAGCTTGGGTTACTTCACCTGATTTCGTCAAGCTGTATGCGACTTGCGCGACCTCGTAGTGCCAAATGGTAGGCACGTAAAATACAACGTCCTGCTCAGCTTGTTGAATGGTGTGTAAGGCATATTTATTGTTGCCGGGAGCGGCGTTGTCGGGCCATAGTAAGCGACTATTAATACTATTATCTAAAACAATAATATTGTCATCAGTCACGCCCATGCTCCATCAGCGACTTTAACTGTTCCTGGCTCCCACCTTTTTTAGTCGCCAACTGCTTGCTCTGCAATGCCTCCAGAGCATTAATGGCATCGCGAATAATGTTCCTGGATTGTGTTGCTTGCCGAATTTCGACTTGTGGTTTGCCGTTGTTAGTCACTAAAAAAACTTCTCCATCGGCGGCTCGCCGAAATAATTCAGCTTGCCTGGTTTTGGCGTTGTAAGCGGTAACTTCAGTGATTTTTTCGGGCCTCTTCATGAGTCTATATCCTTGACTAGTCTATATATTAGACCATTATAGAAGGCGTAATAGAAAATTCAACCCTCAGATAGGTATCGGAATCTCGGACAAGCAGAAGCACGAGAACACCGCCCGTGTGGTATGGGTCTTGATGAATGGCTATCTAGAGGCCGTCCGGAAGGCCGGCCCGGGGGCCGGCGCCAACCCTATCAGCTCGTGGATCAGTCCATTCTGCCGAGGATCGCGCCGCCGGTGGGTAC
>JAUXCW010000116.1 GCA_030618705.1 Gammaproteobacteria bacterium
GGAGCCTCTCCCCCCAGGGGTAGCGCTCGCGCTGGCCAGCGCCGTGGCGTTGTATTAACCGGGTCGGCTTACGCGGGTAAACCACGCTTCCACCTCGTCCAGGGTCTGCTTGCCGAAGAAGATTTCATCGTCGACAAAGAAGGTGGGCGCGCCGAAGGTGCCGCGCTGCACGCTGTGCTCCGTATTACTGATCAAGCGCTGCTTGACCGCCGGCTGCTGGATGCCAGCGAGGATTTCCGACGCTGGCAGATCGGAGCTGTTCAGGGCATCTTCAATCACCTGCAGGTCACCCATATTTTTGGGTTCCCGCCACATGTGTTTGAACACCTCTTCCACGTAGCGATCGAAGTAATCCGTATCCTGTGCGAACACGGCACCGCGCATCAGGTGCAGTGTGTTGACGGGAAAGTGTGGGTTTGGCGCATACGCCTCCGTGTCGTAGAGCTTGAGGAAGCGGCGGGTTTCAAGCTGCATGTATTGCTGCTTGTTTTCAATACCCTGCATTGACACCATCGGGGGCACGTTGTTGGTCGCCTTGAATACACCACCGAGCAGAATGGGCACATACTCGAAGCGTGCACCGAGGCGTTCTTCGATACACGGAATAACCCGGTGGGCCAGGTAGGCGTTGGGGCTAGCGAAGTCAAAATGAAATTCCAGTGAAGGCATACGGCTCTCTCCTTTTTAAGATTTGCTTGTCGATTCACTCAGTGATTCCACCATGGCAGATCGGTAAAGGCGCGCAGGTCCATTTCGTGGGTCCATGCCGAGCGGTGCTGCTGGGCCAGGTGAAGGTAGGTATCCTCCAACGGCCGGTCACCAATCTGGGCCCCCAGGTTATACAGCACCACCTCGATCGGGCCAATGTCCGCCTCCACCGCCTATTACCAGACACACAGGTTGCATAGCGATATCTCCCTTGTACTGACTTCGACGCTCATACTGGTCCCCGTTCCACGGCGGGAAAGCGCGGGTCTTTCGGCCGCTTCCTCGCGAATGTTTCCCGTGGGTTCAGTGGCTCATCACATTCCGAGCAAGTCAGTACCGGCACGAAGTCTTTGCCACATTTTGCGTGAGTGTGAAGTATGGGCGGGCCGCCATCACCCGCGTAGTATTTGTCGCCCCAGTGCACTATTGTCATGATAACCGGATAAAGTTCCACGCCTTTGCTCGTTAACTTGTATTCGTAGCGCGTGGGCCGTTCCTGGTAGACTTGTTTACGCAATACGCCTTCTTGCTCCAGCAAATTGAGTCGGTCCGTGAGAATTGTGCGCGAAATTTCCAGCCGCTCCCGGATTGCTTCAAAGCGTTTGGCACCGAGAAATAAGTCACTGAGAATCAACAGGGTCCAGCGATCCCCGATAACGGCAAGCGACCGCGCCATTGAGCACTGTTGGTCAGCCAGTTCGTCCCATTTCATTGTTGCATCCTCACAATCCAGCCCCCGAAGTGGCGCAGTAATGGCTCTAGTGGAGGGTAACGGGGAAAAGTGTAGTCGCCGCTCTATGCAAAGTCCAGATACTGGACTAGTATGTCCAGATACTGGACATACAAAGGCGTAGCGTAGATGGCAGGCCCTCCTTCAATCGATCCGGCCGAGGTACAGGCGGCAACCCCGATTCCACGCAAACTGCGCAAAGGCGTTGTGACACGTAAGGCATTGTGCGCGAGCTGTGACATCGCCTGCTCGGTGGTGACGGAAGTACAACAGGGGCGGGTGGTGAGGGTGCGTTCGTCCGATAATCCCATCTTTCGCGACAATATTTGTATGAAGGGGATAGTGGCACCCAAGGGTTTTGCCCACCCGGACCGGATTCGGCACCCGCTCAAGCGTGTTGGTGAGAGGGGTTCGGGTGAGTGGCAGCAGGTTAGCTGGAGTGAGGCGATGCAGGACATTGGCCAGCGCCTGAATCACATAGTGGCCGAACACGGCCCGGAGGCTTGGGCGGTATCCACCAGCCAGTGGAATACCGGCACTGATCACGGCCTGGGCCGCCGCCTGATGAACCATGTCGGCTCGCCCAACTGGATCAGTGGCGTGGCCCTGTGCGCCGGTAACACGGCTGCAGTGAATCGTATGACCTACGGCTGGTTCCCCATGGCCGACATTCTCCAGACACGTTGTATTGTCCTGTTCGGCCACAACCCCAAGCGCCATAGCTGGGTGCCGGTCTACAATCAAATTCGCCGCGCCCAGGCCGGGGGCGCGAAGCTGATTGTTCTGGATCCCCGCAAAAGTGAGAACGCCGAAGTCGCCGATATCTGGTTGCCCCTGAAGGCGGGTTCCGACGCGGCGATGTGCCTCGGTTGGTTAAAGGTCATCATTGATGAAGGTCTTTATGACAAGGACTTTATCGCACAGTGGGCAGTGGGTTTCGAAGACCTGAAAAAGCGGGTGGATGAATATCCGCTGGAGCGGGTGGCGCAGTTGACAGGCTGTGAGCCCGAAGCGATTGCAGAAGCCGCACGGCTTTATGCAACCGCGGGTCCATCGGTAATCCCCTGGACGCCGATGACTGATATGCAGCGCAACAGCACTTCCGCCATTCGCCTGCAGAGTATCCTGCGGGCAATCTGCGGCTACCTGGACATCCCGGGGGGAGAGCAACTGCACGGTTTTCACCCGGATATCGTTCCCGAATCCGATATTGAAATGCACCACGTGCTCTCGCGAGAGCAGCAGGACAAACAGCTGGGTTCTGACACGCACCCGGTATTCACCTACCGGGGCCAGCGAGCATTTCTTGAGCCCGGAGAAAGGGTGTGGGGGCGGCAGTACAACAACCAGGTTACGGGATGTTTCATGGCCAACCCCTCCGCCACCTTCCGGGCGATGGCGGGTGAAGGCTCGTATCCGGTGAAAGCCTTTTTTGCACTGGGTAACAACACGCTGATGAGCTTTGCCAATATGCCGCTCATTCTCAAGGCCATACTCAATCAGGACCTGGTTGTTGTTCATGAGCAGTTCATGACACCCACCGCCCAGTTAGCGGATTATGTGTTACCGGCAGACAGCTGGCTGGAACGTCCCTGGTTGATGGACGGCTATGGCTGGACGTCCATGTACCGTCCTTCCCAGAAATCCATGGACCCGCCAGGGGAGTGTAAGAGTACCTTTGAATTCTGGCGGCAACTGGCTCACGCAATTGGCAAGCCGGACGTGGTGCCATGGGAGACGCTGGAGGCGTTCTACGATGATCGTCTTGCAGCGACAGGGATGAAATTCGAGGAATTTGCCGAGAAATATGAGGTCTATTTCGCCCCGCCGCATTTCAAAAAGTACGAGGAGACGGGCTTTGCCACACCCAGCGGCAAGGTGGAACTAAAGTCCTCGGTATTGCAAGACCTGGGACTGGATCCCTTACCGTATTTTCGGGAAGACCCGCCCCTCGGTACCGAATTTCCCCTGATGATGTTTACCGGCGTGCGGGAAGACGAGTACTTCCAGACCGGCCATCGACATATTCCTGAAATGCGCCAGCGCGCACCGGAGCCCTACTTATTCGTCAGCCCGGGCACAGCCGGAGAATACGCACTGGAAGAAGAGGAGTGGGTGACGGTTGAAAACCAGGTGGGATTGATCCATATGAAAGTCGCTATCCGCGACAATATGCCAGACAATCTGGTGCGCATTCCCCATGGCTGGTGGAAGCCCGAGGTAAATCCCGGACTGCAAAACGGACTCTCCGACGCGCTTAAGTATGCTGACGCAATGCTGTGCCCGGACGATGCGGACTTTCTCGACAGGGAGCAGGGAATACCCCACCTTAAAGGAATACCCTGCCGTATCCGTAAAAATATGGAACCCCCTGCATGAGCAAAGAAGGCTATCAAAAGAGCGTACGCAGTGCCCGAATCGGCGTGTGGTTGGCTACCAGGGCCTCGCGGAATACGGGTTTGATGGACCGGATCTGTCGCGTTCTGCTTTCCAGAATTTTTAAGCTCGATCCTGACAATGATTTCATGCGCGATGACATGATCGAAAATGATCCTGGCTATAGTGTTGAGGAGCTTGAGCGCTATGAACGTGGTGAATAAGTCCATGATCCCGGAGCGCGATAAATAGTATCGTGTGTCGGGATTGTTGAATTTTCCGCGCTTACCCCGGCCGGAATTGGTTTCTTCATTTGTCGCTGGTGACAGGATTTCACTCGAGGGGGAAATCCCCGGCACCACTTAATTCGGGCAGCTCATTGCTTAAAATACCCTTCATGCGCTGCTCTACCCGCTGTCGCGCCCCCTGGTGGGAGAGAATATAAAACTCTTCTTTGACCACAGCCTCGAAAACCTTGTCCGCCACCTTGTCCGGGGAGAGGGCAACCGCATTGAAGAATTCTCCTGCCGCATCGTTCATGGCGCGTTGCTCTTCGGTGGGGGGCTCAGCATCGGGCCGGTTTCGCTCGGATGCGTAGATTTTGGTGTCGACAAAGCTCGGGCATAAAACCGACACGCTGAGGGATGCCCCGCTGTTTTTCAGCTCGCCATAGAGTGTCTCCGAGAGGGTGACCACACCGTGCTTGCTGACGTTATAGGCAGCACTTCCGGGGGCGGACATCAGGCCGGCCACTGAGGCCGTATTGACAATATGGCCCTCGGCTTGTGCCAGCATGGGCGGCACAAAATACTTGATACCGTGGATAACTCCCCACAGATTCACGTTGAGAATCCATTGCCAATAGTCGAGGTCCAGCTCCCAGCAGTTGCTGTCGCCACCACCGACCCCGGCATTATTGAACAGCAGCTCGACGCTGCCAAATTCTGTAAATGCTGTATCAGCAAGCGCCGATACCTGTGCCGCTTCGCCGACATCGACTACCCGCGTGAGGATTTTACCCGGCGTCATACTCGCCAGCTCCCGCTGCGCCTGTTCCAGTGCCGCCTCCTCGATATCCGCCAGTACCAGATTCATGTTCTCCCTGGCGCAGCGCCGGGCGATGCCGAGGCCGATACCCGAGCCGGCGCCGGTGACGACCGCCGTTTTTCCGCTAAACGTTTTCATTGGTATTATTTTCTCCCCGGACCTGGTGTCTTTTTTTACTCATAGACAGCTACGCTATGATTAAAACACCGCGCCTGATGGCATACAATGATGCCGGAGATAATGCTTTGCCGGAACTATGCTATGTTGGATTTACCATGTCGATTATCGAGATAGGATCTTGCGGGAAAAAGACACACATGGGCTGAGTATGGGCCGGCTGTATCAGTTTGGGTTTATAGTTGCGCTTTGCACAGTGTCCGCGCTCGCCGTGCTACCGACCGACACACTTCCCGGCATCGATATGTGGGACAAGCTCAATCATGCCCTGGCATTTTTTATGCTGGCATTATTGATGGAGAAAGCCTGGCCGAATTCGGCACTTTCCCTGCGGCCGCTGTTGATGCTCCTGCTCTACGGCTTCTTGATCGAGGCGAGTCAATCGCTGTTGTCGTACCGGGACGGTTCCGTGCTCGATATGCTGGCCAATGCTGTCGGGCTGTTATCGTTTTACCTGTTGCGGTTTGCCATCGGGCGCAGGCGACGGTCGGTGCCGCGGTGAAGCGGCTGTTGATTATCTATCATTCCCAATCGGGTAATACCGAGCGGCTGGCGGCGGCGGTGTATGAGGGCGCGCTGCGGGAACAAGAGGTCGAGACAAGTTTGAAGCGCGTACAGGATGCGGGCCTTCGTGACCTGCTTGATGCCGATGCGATTTTAATCGGCAGTCCCGAGAATTTCGGTTACATGGCCGGGGCGGTGAAAGACTTTTTTGATCGCACCTTCTATCCGGCGCTGGGGCACGCTATCAATATCCCCTATGCGCTTTTTATCAGCGCGGGCAACGACGGTAGTGGTGCGCAACGCCAGATCGACCGCATCGTCATCGCCTACCCGATGAAAAAAGTTGCCGATGCGGTACTGTGTGTCGGCCCGGCCGACGATACGGTATTGGAAGCCTGCCGGGACCTGGGGCAGGGCATGGCCGCCGGTCTTTCGCTGGGGATTTATTGAGATTCAGGCTGTTTCGATTCCGCATCCAGCAGTGTGATCATGGCGCGGGCGGCATTGGATAGCGAGTGTTTGCGGTGATAGATATAGCCCAGCTCCCGGCTGAGTGAATGTGACTTGACCGGCAGTTCGACCAGGCTGTCGTCGAGCATGGATTGTGGCAGCATACTCCAACCCAGACCGACATTGACCAGCATCTTGATGGTTTCCAGGTAGTTGGTGGTCATCAGGGTATCCAATACCAGCCCATGGTGTTGGAACAGGTGTTTGACGATTTGGCCGGTATAGGTATCCAGCCCCGGCAAGACGTTTTCACAGGCGCTCAGGTCCGCCAGTTGCAGGTTTTCTCTCTTGCCTAGCGGGTGCTCCGGCCCCGCCACGAAAACCAGGGGATCCGTCCACAGAATCCTGGTTTCAAGCTGGCTCGACTCATCCGGAGCCATGGTGATGACGGCCAACTCGATATCGCCGCGCAATACGGCGCTGTGGGCTTTCTCGGAGTCGGTGAATTCAATATTCAGGCGTACCTCGGGATAGCGATCCGAAAAACTACGCAATACCGGTGGCAGGCGGTGCAGGCCGATGTGGTGGCTGGTGGCGAGGTTGAGGCTGCCGGACACGGTGCTGCCCAGATCGCGAATCTCCCGCTCGGCGAGTTCCAGTTGCTGCAAAATACTACGGGTTCTCAGCAGCAGGCGATCCCCGGCCTGTGTCAGGCGGGCGCGGCGACCGGTGCGGTCGAAGAGCGGGGTGTCCAGCTCGTTCTCCAGTAGCGCAATACGCTTGCTGACAGCGGGTTGGGTCAGGTGCAGGCCGTCGGCGGCCGCGGAGAAGGAACCGCTTTGCGCCACGGCGGCGAACGCTTTCAGGTTTTGAATATCCATAAAAATAATTTATAGAAACAATAATAAATATGAATTTGTTTTATTGTAGCGCGAAACGTACACTAGGCCAAATTGTGAAAGCATCGCTCGTCAGGGGCGTTACGGAGAGGATCAAATGGCCGCGCAAACCTTGTATGACAAACTCTGGGCCTCGCATCTGGTAAACGAGCGAGAGGACGGGACGGGCCTGTTGTATATCGACCGGCACCTGCTTCACGAGGTGACCTCTCCCCAGGCTTTCGAGGGCCTGCGCCTGGCGGGCCGCAAGCCCTGGCGTATCGATGCCAACCTTGCCACGCCGGACCACAACGTGCCCTCGTCCATCGCCGAGCGCCGGGCTGGTGTGGCGGGTATCGAGGATCCGGTATCGCGTACCCAGGTCGAGACCCTGGATGAGAATTGCGCGGAATTCGGCGTGCTCGAGTTTACTATCAACGACCCGCGACAGGGCATTGTCCATGTGGTCGGCCCGGAGCAGGGCGCAACCTTGCCCGGCATGACGGTGGTGTGCGGTGACTCCCATACCGCAACCCACGGCGCGCTGGGTGCGTTGGCGAAGGGTATCGGCACCTCAGAGGTCGAACACGTGCTGGCAACCCAGTGCCTGATCCAGCGCAAACTGAAGAATATGCTGGTTAAAGTGGACGGTGAGTTGCAGGCCGGGGTCACCGCCAAGGATATCGTATTGGCGGTCGTCGGTGTGATCGGTACCGCCGGCGGCACCGGGCACGCTATCGAATTCGGTGGCGAGGCGATTCGGGCGCTGTCGGTCGAGGGCCGGATGACGGTCTGTAATATGGCGATCGAGGCGGGTGCCCGCGTCGGTATGGTGGCGGTGGACCAGGTTACCCTGGACTACGTCAAGGGCAGGCCCTATGCGCCGGGCCCGGACACATGGGATCAGGCCGAGGCTTACTGGGGCACCTTGTATTCCGACCCGGATGCGCATTTCGACGCGATTGTCGAGTTGGATGCCGCAACTATCCAGCCCCAGGTCACCTGGGGAACCTCCCCGGAAATGGTCTTGCCGGTGGACGGGCTTATTCCGGCGGCGGAGGACTATACCGACCCGACTCATCGTGTGGCGGTGAAGCGGGCGCTGGAGTATATGGGTTTGAAACCCGGCATGGCGATCACCGATATCCAGCTGGATCGGGTGTTCATCGGCTCCTGCACCAATTCGCGGATCGAGGACCTGCGATCCGCTGCCGCGGTGGTCAAGGGCAAACAGGTGGCCTCCACGATCAAGCAAGCCATGGTGGTGCCCGGCTCGGGCCCGGTCAAGGCGCAGGCCGAGGCCGAGGGACTGGATAAAATATTTACCGATGCCGGCCTGGAATGGCGGGCGCCCAGTTGCTCCATGTGCCTGGCGATGAATGCCGACAGATTGGGGTCTGGAGAGCACTGCGCTTCCACCTCTAACCGAAATTTCGAGGGGCGGCAGGGCTATGGCGGGCGCACCCATCTGGTGAGCCCGGCGATGGCGGCGGCGGCTGCGGTCGCCGGTCATTTTGTCGATGTCAGGGTGATGGTCGATGCCCGGGAGAGTGTGTAATGGAAAAGTTCGATGTGCTGGATGGTATCGTGGCGCCCATGGACCGGGCCAATGTCGATACGGATATGATAATCCCCAAGCAGTTCCTCAAGTCGATCAAGCGCACTGGCTTCGGTCCCAACTTGTTTGACGAATTGCGTTACCTTGATGTGGGCGAGCCCGGGCAGGATCATTCCCGGCGACCCTTGAACCCTGATTTTCCGCTCAACCACGAGCGCCATCAGGGTGCGTCTATCCTGCTGGCGCGGGAAAACTTCGGCTGTGGTTCCAGCCGTGAGCACGCGCCCTGGGCCTTATTGGACCATGGTTTTCGCGTCATCATCGCACCCAGCTTTGCCGATATTTTCTACAATAATTGTTTTAAAAACGGCATCCTGCCCATCGTGCTCGATGCGCAGGTAGTGCATGAGCTGTTCGAGGCGCAGCACGCTACGCCGGGTTACCGGTTGATTGTCGATCTGCAGCGAAAGGCGATTGAGCGCCCCGATGGCGAGGACATTAGCTTTGAGGTGGACGAGTTTCGCCGGCAGTGTTTGCTGCACGGCCACGACGACATCGATATCACGCTGGAGGATGCCGATGAAATCCGCGTTTTTGAACAGGAGTACCGGCAGAGGGCGCCCTGGATATTTGCTGCCACAGGTTCCTGATACACCCTGTTTTATCTTAATGTATATTGTGGATAAAATTTGTATCAATATGATATTAAAGGATAAATAATGTGAGTAAGCTGTTATTGATTGGCGGGGACGGGATCGGCCCGGAGGTGCTGGCGCAGGCGAGAAGGGTGCTGGATGCCGTGGCCGCGCGCTACAAGTTGGAGCTGGACTACGATGAGGCCCTGATGGGAGGGGCGGCGATAGATGCGACGGGGGTGCCCCTGCCCGAGAGCACCCTGGCAGCGGCCCGCGAGTCCGATGCCATACTGTTCGGCGCTATCGGTGGCCCGGCGTGGGATAAACTGGATCCGGCAATTCGCCCGGAAAAGGGTCTGTTGCAGCTGCGCTCTGGGCTTGAGCTGTTCGCCAACCTGCGTCCGGCCATTCTCTATCCGCAGCTCGCAGATGCATCCTCATTGAAACCAGAGATCGTCTCCGGTCTCGACATCATGATCGTGCGGGAGCTCACCGGCGGCATCTATTTCGGCCAGCCGCGCGGGGTGGAGACCATGGACAACGGCGAGCGCCGTGGCTTCAACACCCTGGTCTACACCGAGTCGGAGATCGAGCGCATCGGCCGCACCGCCTTCGATACCGCCATGAAGCGCGA
>JAUXCW010000324.1 GCA_030618705.1 Gammaproteobacteria bacterium
GGGCGCTCAGCTCGTCGAGTTTGAGTGTGTTCTTGCGCAGGTGTTCTTCAATGCGTCCCGGAGTGCCGACGACGATATGCGCGCCGTGTTCCAGTGAGCCGATCTGTGGCCCGAGGGGCATGCCGCCGCAGAGCGTGAGTATCTTGATGTTGTGAATGCTACGGCCCAGTCGGCGCAATTCCCTGGCGACCTGGTCTGCCAGCTCGCGGGTGGGGCACAAGACCAGGGACTGTATCCGAAAGCGTTTGACATCGAGCCTGGCCAGCAGGCCGAGGCCGAAGGCCGCCGTTTTACCGGAGCCGGTTTTCCCCTGGGCGATGACGTCTTTCCCCATCAGTATGTGGGGCAGGCTCTGCGCCTGTATGGGTGTCATGGTGTGGTAGGCGAGGGAGGAAAGATTCTCCAACAGCGCCGGGGGCAATTCCAATTGCGAAAAGTCTGTCTGAGTCACGGGGGGCTTACCTGCGGATTCATATTTACCGGCGCGTCTTATGCGTGTGCGCGAACCGGCTATTGGGAGGGGCTGCTGCCAGTATCGCGGATAGCGACCACACCCTGCAATACGCCTATATACATAGTCCCGTTTTCGGCAAGACTCATGGAGCCGTAGTGGTTGTTGTATCCCGGGCCAATTCCGGTTAGCTGCTTGTAGACCAATTCGCCGCTGGCGAAATCGACGGCGGTAAAATACCAGGCTTGCAGTGTCGGGTCATTGATCGGATCGCGGGTGTACAAATAGACCAGGCCGCTGGCCAGGGATACCTTGGGTACGGCGGAGGGCGATGATATTTCGCGATTCTCCCAGGCCAGGCGGCAGCTGCCGTCGTCCTGGTCGATGTCCACGCGAGCCAGGCCTGGCTCGGCATCGATATTGTCGTAGGGCCCCTGGTAGCCAAAATTGTTTTCCGCGATAAGCGAGTAACCCACCGCCGCCAGCGAATTCTCAGTGGTGCCGCGGTCGGCCGGAAAGATCGCTTGCCTGCAGGTCAACTGGGGCTGCCCTGTGCGGTTCTTCTGCTGGCGATAGACCAGCACATTGACCTGGCCGTCGGCGTTATCGGTGATGGCGACATAGTCGTCGCCGACCAGGGTCGGTGTGGTGCCGGAGCCATGGCCCATGGTGCCGGGTTTGGGGGCGCTGCCGCGGTCATATTCCTCCCGCCATGTCACCTCCGGGGCGCCGTTCAAGCCACGGCGAAAGGCGTACATGGCGTGGTCGGAGACCACGAATACACCATTGCGGCCGATGGCGAGTGCATTGTCTATGCCCTCCTCGCCCAGGGCCATGACCGCAATACTTTCCCCCTTGCGGTCGCTGACGCCGACCAGCCCGGCGCGGGTAATAAACCAGTAGTTGCCCTGCCAGTCGGGCATGACGTCTATGACGGCATGATCCTCTTGCCGTAGCTTATCGAGGGCCGGTCCGATGTCGATACTCTGCTGCAGTTGCCATTCCGCTTGCGCTTCTTCCCCCACCAGTGCCCAGAGCTGAATCGCCGGATCGTTACTGGCCAGCAGTACCTGGTCACTTTGATCAAGATGAAAGTACACGCCGCCGCTGAACTTCTGGCCGATGGGCAGCCACCAGGTGATTTTCTTGCGGGCGAGGATTTTCAGGCTGGCGGGGTCGCGGGCGACCAGGGTGACACCGAAGGGCGTGACACAGGTGGAAATCATATGCCCTCTGCTGTCCCAGGTCGACGACACGCAGGAACCCACCACATTGTGGAACCGTTCGGAGCTGACCGTGGGCTCGATACCCAGTGGCCCGGCCCAGGAATAACTATCGCTCTGGTAGCTGTCGTTGTGCATGCTGTTGATGCCCTGGGGTGCCAGCCAGGGATGTTGGGGTAGTGGCGCTACCCTGATGCGCCGGGGTGTGGCAGGGCTGCCGATAAAAGCGGGGGCATCGCCCTGTTCGCCGGGAATCGGGCCGGAGGGATTGACGGCAAACCGGGCGGCGATTGCACCGCTGACGATAGCCACGATCAGTACAAGTATCGATAGTGCGAATTTCAAATCTATTCTCACTGTTTTCGCCTTTGCTGTTCCAAGCACTTTAACTGATTTCGTCGCCCGGCCTGAATGTTTTTTGTACTTGGTGAGCTCCCGGGTATAGGATATATCACTCATGATTTGGGTTGGCGGTTTAGCAACGAAAGAGCGGAGGTGGCTATGGCATCGGGAAATACACGGCGGCAGTTTCTACACAATAGCTCCATGGTGGCGGCGGTCGCGGCACTGGGTATGGCCAGTCGCGCGGTGCTGGCAAAAAAGGTCCGGGGCTTCGAGGAATATCGTGCTTATGATGCTATGGGCCTGGCTGAGTTGGTGCGCAAGGGCGATGCCAGCCCGCAGCAATTGCTGGACATGGCGGTGGCTCGCAGCGAGGCGGTCAATCCGGTCATCAATGCTATGGTGGCGCGCTATGACGACCTGGCCAGGGCGGCGATTCAACATGGCTTGCCCGAGGCACCGTTTACCGGCGTGCCCTGGTTGCTGAAGGATCTCGGCATCGCCATGAAGGGCACGGTGACCACCAATGGCTCGGTATTTTTCAAAAACGCCATGCAAGACCATGACAGTACCCTGGTGACCCGTTATCGTCAGGCCGGACTGGTCATTTTCGGCAAAACCCACAGCCCGGAATTTGGCGGTACCGCTACCACCGAGTCGGCCCTGTTCGGCGATACCCATAACCCATGGAATCATGCCCTCAGCGCGGGTGGGTCCTCCGGTGGTTCGGCCGCGGCGGTGGCCGCGGGTATCGTTCCCGCTGCCCACGCCAGTGACGGCGGTGGTTCGATTCGCATCCCGGCCTCGGCCTGTGGACTGTTCGGTATGAAGCCGAGCCGTGGCCGGGTACCCATGGGGCCCGGGGTGTACGAGACTCGCAACGGCCTGTCGGCACAGCATGCCGTCACTCGCAGTGTGCGCGATAGTGCGGCGCTATTGGATATCTCCCAGGGGCCGGCGCTGGGCGACGCCTATGCAAGCCCCCCCCGTGAGCGGCCCTATCTCGAGGAAATCGAAGAGTCGCCGGGCAAATTGCGCATCGCCCTGATGACCAAACCGGTACTGCCGGTGCCGGTCGCCCCGGAGTGCGTGGAGGCGGCGCGAAACGCAGCAAAACTATGTGAATCCCTGGGGCATCACGTCACCGAGGCCAGCCCGATGCTGGATATCGGCGCTTTGTACAATGCACTGGGCGTGTCCAGCAATCTGGTGGTGGTGAAAAAAGTCGGCCACCGCGAAAAGGCGCTGGGCCGCAGCGTGCGAAAAGATGAGCTGGAGCCGATTACCTGGCAGGGGCTGGAGGCCGGGCGCAAGGTCACCGGCATCGAATACACTGAAGCGCGGGATAGCTTGCACCATGCAAGCCGGGTGTTAGGGGCGTTTATGCTGGACTACGATGTCATCCTCAGCCCGACCATGGCCATTGTGCCGCCGCCCCTCGGTGCCATGAGTTTAAGGCAGCCCTACGATGACTTTATGATGGTGGCCGCTGCCGCCTCGGCGTTTACCTCGCTCTACAATATGACGGGCCAGCCGGCGATGTCAGTGCCCCTGCACTGGACCGACGGCGCCGTGCCGGTGGGTGTGATGTTCGCGGGACGCCAGGGTGATGAAGCCACCCTGTTCCGCCTGGCGGCCCAATTGGAAGAGGCGGCGCCCTGGTTCGATCACATCACCCCGGCTTAATATGTCCGGCTGCAGAACACCGTCGCATTGAAAACCACAGGGACCTCTGGGTTCAGCCCCGGGGCTGATCAGGCTGTT
>JAUXCW010000120.1 GCA_030618705.1 Gammaproteobacteria bacterium
CAGTAGCAGTATGCGAGTCATAGGCTTTTACCTTTATTATTTGTTTTCATCGCTTGTGCCGCCAGTATACTCATGTGAACAGTAAAGTTCACGGGAAGGCAAACATGACTCCAATGACAATCAACGATTTTCTCGACAGGGCGGTGGCGGTTTATCCCGAGCGGGTAGCCATTGTCGATGAGCCCGCTCAACCGGCCAGTCCCCTGGCGGATATCACTTATCGCCAGCTGGCGGACCTTCGCCGCCAGATCGGCGTGGCGATGGACAGGCTTGGGCTGGCGATGGGTGCGAGGGTGGCCGTGGTCAGCCAGAACTCGGCCCGGATGCTGACCCTGTTCTACGGGGTGAGCGGAAACGGTCGGGTCATCGTGCCGGTCAACTTCCGCCTGAAACCGGAGGAGATTCGATACATCGTCGAGCACTCGGGTGCCGAGGCCTTGCTGGTCGATCCGGAGCTGGCCGATGCCCTGTCCGATATTCCCTGCAAGCACCGCTGGGTATTGGGCGAGCAAAGCGATGCGGTCTGGTATGGCCATGACGGCGAACCGAAAGCCTGGGAGCCTGACGAGTCGGCCATTACGTCTATCGACTATACCTCGGGAACCACGGCGAGGCCCAAGGGCGTGGAGCAAACCCATCGAGCCCGCTGGACTAACTCCGTGGTCTGGGGCTGGCAAATGGGCGTCAGTGATCGGGATGTTTTCCTCCACGTGGTGCCGATGTTTCATTGTGATGCCTGGGGCATGCCGTTTACTGCGGCGGCGATGGGAGTCAAACAAGTCGTCCTGCGCAAGGTCGACGGGGCCGAAATCCTGCGCCGGGTACGCGATCACGGCGTGACCTGGATGGGCGGCGCGCCCGCCGTCTGTGCCGCGGTACTCGAAGCCGCGGCGAGTTGGGAAGGGGAAATCCCGGGCCGGGGCAGCCTGCGAATCCAGGTGGCGGGGGCCCCGCCGCCGACGTCGATCATAGAACGGATCGAAACCGAGCTCGGCTGGGAGTTTGTGCAGCTCTACGGCCTGACCGAGACCGCGCCGCTGTTGACCATGACCCGTTCTCGCGCCGAGTGGGATGGACTGGCCCCCGCCGAGCGGGCGCGCAAACTGGCCCGTGCCGGTGCACCCGCCCTGGGTATAGAGATGAAAATAAGCCCTTGCGGTGAAATCCTGGCCCGTGGCAACCATGTCTTGAAGCGCTACTGGCAGAACCCGGAGGCGAGCGAAGCGGCCTTCGAGGATGGCTGGTTTCGAACCGGCGACGGCGGTCACCTCGATGAGGATGGTTACTATTCGATTACCGACCGACGTAAGGACGTGATTATCACCGGCGGTGAAAACGTCAGCTCGATCGAGGTCGAGGACACCTTGTATTCCCACCCGGAGGTGGCGGAGGTCGCGGTCATAGGCGTCCCCGATGATAAATGGGGGGAGACGGTAAAAGCGCTGGTGGTCACCGTCGATGGTGCCGGGGCCACCGAAGCCGCGCTTATCGAGCACTGCCGCAAGAACCTGGCGCATTTCAAGTGCCCGACATCTATCGAGTTCAGGGCGGAACTGGCCCGTACCGCCACCGGGAAACTACAAAAGTACGTGCTCCGGGCACCCTACTGGGAGGGGCGAGAGCGGGATGTCAATTGAGCGCGGTTTCGATCGAGGTCCGATAGCTGGCGATCATCGGTGGCCAAACAACGGCTATTTTGTGCCGCGCTCGCGAAAATACCTCGGTTCGCTCTGCAGGCCGAGTACCGCCCTGCGGCTGAGATCCAGCGCGATGGCGGTGGTCAGGGTCTGGAAAAACTTGCGCCCGCCGGGTATGTAGAAGGATTTGGCCTGGATGTCGTCTTTGAAGCCCCAGGCAATCCACACTGTGCCCACCGGTCTTTCCTCGCTGCCGCCAGAGGGGCCGGCAATGCCGGACACCGCAATGGCCAGGTCGGCAGCACTGCGCTCGGCGGCGCCGGCGGCCATTTCCCGCACCACTGCTTCGCTCACGGCACCGTGGGTTTCCAGGGTGCCGGCATCGACGCCCAGGGCGCTTTGCTTGATCGCATTGGAGTAGGTGACATAGCCGGCCTCGAATACGTTTGAGGCGCCTGCCACTTCGACGATTTGCGATGCGATCCGGCCGCCTGTGCACGATTCAGCAGCGCAGAGTTTCAAGCCCTTATGCTGCAGGGCTTCTACAAGGCTCTCGGCCAGCGTGGTGTCCCCCTGGCCGATGAGGTAATCTCCGAGGACGGATTGCAGGCGTTCGATCCACTCTGCTTTCAAGGGTTCCAGGCCCGGCTTGCGGGTAATGAGTTTGACTTCGAGCAGCGGTAAGCCGGCCCTGAATCCCAGCTCCAACTCCGCCGGCCAATCGGGAAATCGATCGCTTATCCGTTGCTGCAAGCCGGACTCACCCATGCCGAACAACCTGAACCGGCTGATCGATACCGGCTCGATATCGGTAAAGCGCTGCAGCAATTGTGGCAGGATTTCCTGTTCCAGCATGCCCAGCAGTTCACTCGGTACTCCCGGCGTGCAGTAGATCTCGCAGTCGTGGAAGCGGACGCGGAACCCCACCGCGCTACCACTTGAGTTGGCAACAATGTCCACCCCCGCAGGGAGTATGGCTTGCTTGCGGTTGGCTTCATTCATGGGATAGTTGCGTTTGGCGCACCAGCGGGTCAGGTGTTGCAGCGCCTCCGGGTGTTCCTGCAGGGGCTGGCCGATCACTCGCCCCAGTGCCTCGGAGGTAAGGTCGTCAACGGTGGGCCCGAGTCCGCCGTTGACGATGAGCAGGTCGCTGTCCCGGCTGAGTCGATCGATCTCGGCACACAGCAGGTCGAGGTCGTCGCCGATGGTAACTTTACGGTCCACAGCAAGTCCGTGCCGGCCCAGGTGCTGGGCGATGGTGGCGGAGTTACTGTCGACGGTATCCCCGGCCATGAGTTCGCTGCCGGTCAGCAGGAGTTGGATGCGCATATCAGGCTGCCGGGTCTCTGGGGGGTATCAGTTTTCTTCCATGGAGTGGAGGAAGGCCAGTGTCATATCGGTAACTATGCTCTTTCGATCTTCCACGGGGACGGCCAGCAGATTGTAGGCGGTGCCCATGACAAAATTGATGGCCATCTGGGCAATCATTTTCGGCTCGGCCCCTGTGCGAAAATTGCCGGCTTGCTGTTGTGTGACAACCATACCGACCAGGCGCTCAAAGCGGGCTTTTCGGGCCTCGTCCTGGGACTGCATGAGCGCGGGGTGGGTGAGGGAGTAGGCGGCGAGGTTTAGCCGCACACGCCACTCGAGTTCGCTCTGCTCATTCAGTGGAAAGCAGGACATGATAAAACCTTCGTACTGGTCCGCCGGCATGGGGCTTTGTTCGATAAGGCCGGTAAAACGTTCTTCGATACGGCTGTCCGCCCAATTCATGGCGGCGATGACGATCTCATCCTTGTTGACGAAATAATGGGATAGTACCCCGATAGAGCAGTCCATGGCATTTGCGAGGTTGCGCGTGGTGAGAGCCTCCAGGCCCTCACCGGCAATGATGGTGGCGGCGGCAATCGCGACTTCGAGGCGGCGCTGGTCGTGGTCCACTTTTTTCACAGTAACATCCTTTTAATTTACAGTGCCGTATCTAATTGCTTGAAGTATATCGAATTTTTAAAATCAATCATACGGTGCTGTGGATGGGTTCAACTCCGGGCCGGCGACCTATCGGGGCGTAAAATGCCCCCTTGCGGCTACTTTTTTCGCCAGCATCCTGTTATAGTGCGCGCGTTTTTTTACGGTGGTGCCGATATATGGCGACTGAAAATCAGCTTTCACTGGGTTCGGACGAGCAAAAAGTCAGCTATGGCCTGGGGCGGCAGTTTGGCGATCACTTGATGCAGACGCATATTGCCGGTATCGATCTCGAGGCGGTGATCGCCGGCATGGAGCAGGCGTTTATGGGCCAATCCAGTGTTATTCCGCCGGATTCCCTCGAGGCGGCGTACCAGGCGGTTGAGACCAAACTCAAGGCAGCGGCGAAGGCCCGCGCCGGGAAAGCACTGGAAGACGGTGAAAGCTTTCTGGCACGCAACAGCCGCAAGAATAATATTGTATCCCTCGACTCCGGTTTGCAATACGAAGTACTCGACAAGGGTACCGGAGAGCTACCGGGCCTCGATTCGCGGGTGCGGACGCACTACCATGGGACCTTACTGGACGGAACGGTATTTGACAGCTCGGTGGAGCGGGACGAGCCGGCCGAGTTTGGCGTCAGCCAGGTGATTGCCGGTTGGACCGAAGCATTACAGCTCATGCCCGTCGGCTCCCGCTGGCGGCTTTATATACCCTCCGGCCTCGCCTACGGGAGCCAGGGCGCCGGTGCGGATATACCCCCCAATGCGACCCTGACCTTTGAGGTCAGCCTGCTGGAAATATTACAGCAGTAATCGGTTAAAGCTGCTGGATAAGTGGGCTGTACCGCTCGATCCAGCCGCCCAGCTGGTCCATCTTTGACGCTGAGCTGATAATCGCCGAATTCTCCGCGCCGGGTTTGAGCCAGGTCCCGGCGACTCTTTTAAGGTCATCCACGGTCACTTCCAATACCCGCTGGCGGAATTGTGCGCGCAGTTCATCGGTGCGGCCCTGTAGCAGGTTGTGAAAGTGTTGTTTTGCTTCCCCAGCGGGGGAGGCGGGTTTGTCGAGGCTGCCGACCACGCCGAGAATGGCTTGTTCAACGCTGTCCACAGAGTGCTTTTGTGATTGCAGCCACTGCAGCGAGGCATCGAAATCGGCCATGGTCTCTGTCAGCCGCGGGTCGCGGTAGGAAAAGAACACGAAGGCGCCGATATTGGAATCCTGGTTGGCGCCGGAGCCATAGGCACCGCCTTTTTCCCGTATCGCGCTGTGCAGGAAGCCATTGCGCAGGAATGCCCCAAGCACGCTCAGCACAGGGGCGTCCGGGTGCGCCATGGGTACGGTGGGCCAGGCCTTGGCACAGAAATTGACCTGGGTATTGGTCTGCCAGATCTGGTGCCGGCTGCTCGAAGCCTGTGCCAGTGAAAAACTCCCATTGGCGCCGTTGCCGGTATCCGGCAGGGCTGCACTGAGTTGACCACTGAAGTCGGCGCGCTGGCTACTTTCGCAGACAGTCAATACTTGCAGGGGCGCTTGTCGCAGCTTTCCGTGGAGCGCACCGAGCCGGGCCGCCCACTGCTCGAGCCGTTCGCTTCCTTCGAGCTCATTATCCAGTGCTTTAAGCGCCGCGATGCCGGCCAGCCCGCCACTGTGGTGGTTATAGTTGGCAAGCGGGCTCAGGCTGGAGGCTGCCGCCATCATCGCCAGGCTGTGACCGCTGGCGGTGACGGACTGCTCCCGGTGGGCGCGATTTTGCGCCACCAGTTCCCGCAAGCGGGTGTATTCGTCGAAGCGCACTTCGTCCAGCGTGTCCAGCATGAGACGGTTCATCGTCCCGTAGTTGCGATTCAGGGCCTTCGCCGAGAGCGAGAGAAAGCCGCGGGCGCGCGACGGGTCATCGACGCTGCCGCGCAGGCTGTTGAATGCGCTGATACTGCCGCAGGTAGCCGCCTGGCGTTGCTGGATTTGCAGATAGTCCGCCGCGCCCAGGCCTAATTCCGTCCACATACCGGCGTAGTGGGGGAGAAGTGCGCTCTCCTCGTCGCTGAGTTGGGGTAGCTCGACCACATATTGCTGGTAGACAAGGCCGTTGGTGCCGGTCTCGTACCAATGGGTATCGATTGCGGACAGGCGTTGCGACGAGCCGGTGGGTTGCGGGATATCGGCGGGCACATCCTCCAGGGTCAGTCGCGGCAGAATCGAGTCATCATCCTCACTGGCCTGGCGTTCGGCCAGCGCCCCGGCCTTGTCGCGGATTTCCTGCGCCTGTTCCTCGCTCAAGGTCGATTGAATTGCCGCCAGCCGCTCGGCCTCCGCCTCCTGCTTGCGTTGAGCGATGCCGGTATCGGGTGCCATGGTCAAGGTCACCCGGTGATGGTTGTCCAGTAATAATTTGCGCACCAGTTGCTTGATATAGTCCGGGTCCTGAATCGACTCCCGCAGGCGCTCCAGTACCGGATCGAGGTCGAGCAGGTCGACCGGGTCGCCCTGGTGGATGGCGGTGCCCAGGCCTTGCATGATCAGTTGCAAACCATAGGGGTAGCCGTCGCCACCGATCTCTCGCTGGTGGATTTCCAGTTGGTGCAGGATCGCCTCCAGTTCGCCCGGTGGGATGCCGTTGCCGGCGATCTCCTCCAGTACGGCGATAACCTGGCGTTCGAGATCATCGACGCGCTCGGGCTCGGAGCCCTCGATGCCGCAGACGAAGGCCAGTTCGCGGCTGGAATCATCCATGCCGCACAGGGGTGAGGGCGCGCTGCCGAGCCCCGAGGTTTCCAGCATATGGCGCAGCGGTGATGCACTGTGGTCCAGCAGTACGCCGGAGAGCAGGTGGCCCTCGAGTATATCCATCAGCGAGGTGTTTTTTCCCCACAGCCAAGCCATCACGATATGGGTTTTTGCGCTGCAATCGGAGTCTCCCTCCAGCGCATAGTGATCGGTAATACGCAGCGGGGCGAGGTAGCGCTTTTCGTCCGGCACCACGGGGCAGTCGGCTTGCGCCTCGAAACGGTCCAGGCACAATTGCTGGAGTCGGTCGTGGTGCTCCCGGGCGGGAATATTGCCGAAGGTCATAAATACGGCGTTGCTCGGGTGATAGTGCGAGCGATAAAACGCCAGTAGTTGCGGGTAACTCAGGTCCGGAATAGCGGCTGGGTCGCCGCCGCTATTGTAGTGGTAAGTCGTCGTGGGATAGAGGTAGCTCGCCAGGGTATGCCAGAGGGTCGACGGCACCGAGCTCATGGCGCCCTTCATTTCGTTGAAGACGACGCCCTTGTATACCAGCGGGCTTGCGGCCTCGGCCGGGTCTTCGAATTCGATGCGGTGGCCCTCCTGGGAAAAATCCAGCGGATCCAGCCGTGAGAAGAACACCGCGTCGAGGTATACCCTGAGCAGGTTGTCGAAATCCTTGCGGTTTTGGCTGGCAAAGGGATAGGCCGTCCAGTCGCTGGAGGTCATCGCATTCATAAAGGTGTTCAGGGAACGGCGCAACATCATGAAAAAAGGATCTCGCACCGGGAAGTTTTCGCTGCCGCACAACACCGTGTGTTCGAGAATATGGGCGACGCCGCTGGAGTCGGTGGGTATGGTTTTCAAGGCCACGGAAAATACATTTTCGGGGCTATCCGAGCGCAGGTGATAGTGCCGCGCCCCGGTGATCTTGTGGCGGTAGTCCTCGACCACGATATTGAGGGATTCGATGGGGCAAACCCGAAGCAGTTCGAAGGCATCGTTGATTTCTGTCGGGTGCTGTGCGAGGGCTTTGTTCATACGGGTATTGGTCTGCTCGAGGAGTGGTGAAATAAGTGGTGGGCTATTCTAGCGATGCCTCCGCCGCTTATCCAGTCATCCCGGCTTATTCTCCCGCGAGCCCGTGGAGCACGACCTCGTAGATGCTGGACCAACCCTTACCAGTGAGCCAGAAATGGCCGCTGTCCGGGTCGAAGGCGATACCGTTGGCGACACTTTCGTGGCCGTAATTGCGCGCTTCGGGTAATAAACTTGCCAGGTTCCACTCGGCGATGACGCGCCCGCTGGCCGGGTCGATGGCAATCAGCCGGGGCGAATTCCAGATGTTGGCCAACAGCACGCCATTGGCCCACTCCAGCTCATTGATTTGCTGTACTCGACCGTTGCCGTCGCGCACGGTAATGCTGCCGATGAATTTCATGGTTTGTGGTGCGTATCGGCTGATTACTGACGAGCCGTCGCTAAGCCATACCGCCTCCCCGTCGTAGGCCAGGCCCCAGCCCTCGCCCGGATAGCGCCGCTTGTTTTTTAACACCAGGGTGGTTTTATCGAAGACAAACATTTCGCCGGCCTTCCAGGTGAGCACCAGCAATTCCTGGTCGACGATGGTCAGGCCCTCGGCGAAATAGCGATTGGGGAAATGGAAGCTGGCATCGACGCTTGCACTGCCGGCCGCACCGACCACCACCCGGCTCTGGCCGCGCAAACCACTGCTCTGGTAGAGGCGGCCACTTTCGAGGGCCAGGCCCTGGGTGAAAATGCGCATGTCGTGGGGGTGTGCTTGTATTAGCTGGAAGGTCGAGAGCGGAAGCTCGGCACCAGCGAATGCGCCGCAGCTTGTCGCGATCCACAGTAGCGTCGCTGCCCAGCCGCGCCTGCCCATTTCAGCCCTGGCCCTTGATCAATGATCGAATGGCAAAGCGGGTCGGGTTGATGGCGCGCATCAGTCGCCAGGGCAGGGGGCGTGGCGTTCGATTCGCCAGTGCGGCGATACAGGCACCGGCAATAGGTGTGGTCGCAAGACCTTTGGAGCCGTGCCCGGTATTGACATAAAGCCCGGGGTGATAGCTGCCCGCGCTGTCGATGACGGCCCGGGCGTTGCGTGCAAGCGGAGCGAACGCCTCGCGGATATCCGCGAGCTTGGGCACCGGTCCGACGATCGGCAGGTAGTCCGGAGTGGTGCAGCGTACCGAGGCGCGGCCCGCCAGACCGGAGAGTTCGATTGAACGCCTGGTGGCGGGCGGCAACAGGCCGGGAACATGGCAGGATAACTGTTGGAGATTATATTCGTGGTCGGCGTCTCGCATATCATCACCACTGTCGTTGATGCGGAAGCTGGCGCCGCAGCACAAGCCATCATCCCCAATCGGGGCGACGTATCCGCTATGGCACAGCGCCAATAAGGGCATGGGGGTGGCCCCGGGCAGCACGGTCACCTGGCCGCCGACCCCGCGAATCGGCAATTCCGCCAGGCTATCGAATTGCCCGCTATCGATGCCGCAACAGACTACACAGATCGCCGCTTGATAACGATCCCCATTAGCGGCGCGCAGTCGCCAGCCCTGCTCACTGTATTCCAGGTGCCGGACAGGGCAGTCGCCGACCAGCTTTATCGCCTCGTGCTGCAGTAACTGGCGACACACGCTGCGGGGCTTGAGCCAGCCGCTGGCGGGGAATAAAAGTGCCGGGTGTTCGATGGCGACGCCGCTGATTTCGCTGGCTTCGGCCGCCGAGAGAGGGCGTACCAGCTCGCTGAAGCGACGGTAACGACGAGCGATCTTGTCGATCGCCTCGCGCTCCTCGTGGTTAAAGCCCAACTGTAGCATGCCGTTGAGTTGGCCGTCCCGGGCCGATACCAACTCTTGTCGTTCGAAATAACCCCGGTAAATCCGGCCGGCGTACAGGTAGGCGCTGAGGGAAAATGCCCCCTGATCCGAGTCCCCCGCGGCCAGGCGGGTATAGAGTATGCCCGAGGGGTTGCCCGAGGCGGCGCTGGCATACTGCGGCGCCTGTTCCAGCACGGTTACCTGCCAGCCGCTGTCGGCCAGCGCGCGTGCCGTGTGACAACCCGCCAGTCCGGCGCCGATGACCAGGGCCGAGCGGGTTTTAAAGTCGGCCGTTGCGCCGCAATGCCAGGGCGCAACGGCTCT
>JAUXCW010000349.1 GCA_030618705.1 Gammaproteobacteria bacterium
CCTCGGTGAGTTCGGGGTCGCCCATGGTTACGGGAGCCAGCCCGGCGATGCGGCGACTCGGGGCACCGGCCAGCCCCTGCCAATCTTCGGGGATGGCATTGCGCCAGAATGCGGTGAGGCGCATTTGCCGCTGCCCATCGGTGATCACCACCAGTGCATCTTCCTCGCCGAAGCCCATCAAGCTGGGGGTGGAGCCGGAGCCGATGTCGTCTTCGTTGATGTAGGGCTCGCTCCAGGCGCCGTCCGCCTCGTCCACGGATAAGCCCTCGCCGGTCCATACCACTTTGTGCAGGTAATCCTGGGATACCAGGTAGATGCCGTTATCGCTGTCCACGGCGAAGCCGTTGCGGATCCAGCCCTTGCCCGGCCCCCCGGGGCCGGCCAGGCCGATGGAATTTTGCTGTGCCGAATCGCAGTGGCCCATCCCGCAATGGGAATCGGCGAGAAAGGGGTTTCGTTGCGGCAGGTTCTGCCCATGGCTACCGCCGGCAAGGCCGCAGCACAGCGCGAGTACTATAGAGCGCCAGTTGATGCTCATCGACACGAACCCATGAATTGAATCGCATACCATGGTAGCGGCTTGCGCCTGGCTTGTTGACTCCACTTTACAATCTGCTTGCAGCCATCCTATCCGGCTGATATATAGGGTAAAATCAACATTCACATCATTTGGCGGGCAGCTTGCTCGGATTTACCAGAGGCCCATGGTGAACAGGATTTCGCAACCCTCACGCCCCCACCGCGTGGCCAGGCAGCGCCGCTCGCAACTGACCATCGAGGCGATACGCGAAGCGGCGGCCCTGGTGCTGCGGGAGCAGGGCGTCGAGGCGCTCACCACCAATCGGGTGGCCGAGCGCGCCGGCGTCGGCATCGCCTCGCTGTATCGCTATTATCCCGACAAAGAGGCGATACTCAGCGACCTTTTCGAGCAGCAGTTGCAACGCATTGACCGTCGCTTACGGGAAAAAGCGCAAGAGGTGCAATCGGGTGAGTCGATGGCCGCCCTGATTCGCCAGGGGATTGTCATTGCCATGGACTACTCGGCGGAGCTGACCGACCTGCATCGCGATTTTTTCCAGGCTCACCGGCAGAGCTTCGATATCACCGCGCGGCTGGCGCCGCAGGGCGAGGGCACCTGGGATTTGTGGGCGCAGCAGTGGTTTTCTGAGTTGCTGCGGAGCAACAGTGACAGTCTCCGTGTTTCCGACCTGAGCGTTGCCGCACGTTTCGTTGTCGATGTCTGTACCGGTTATATTCATCGCCTGGTCGAAACCCGCCCGGAAGACCTGAGCGATTCGCGCCAGGTCGATGCGCTGGCGGATATGGTTTGTCGTTACCTGCTTAAGGCCGATGGGGTGTCGCCCCCTATTCAGGAGTGCGAAAAGACGCATGGATAAACCCAGGGACCCCGTCGCCAAAATCCTGCAGGCCGCCCGGCAATGCTATATTGCCGAGGGTATCAGCAAGACCGGTATGCTCGAAGTGGCAAACGCGGCGGGTGTCGCGCGCTCTACCCTGTACCGATACTTCCCCAGTCGCGACGACGTACTGGTGGCCACCATCGTGCAGGAAATGGAGGTCGCCAACAGCGATATTCAGGCCGGCTTGCAAGGCTATAGCGAACCGGCAGATTTAATTGTCGAAGGTTTGATCCTGGCGATTCGCGAGATACCCACGCGACCCTTGTTGTATGCGGTATTTGTCTCCGATGAGGACGCCTGGGCCCGGCGCATCGTCTGGAGTTCACAGCGGATTGTCGATTACGGCGAGGAACTTATGGCAAGTGTCATCCAGCCGGCCCAGGAGGTCGGCTTGTTGCAAGACCAGGTTCGGCCGGAAGTATTGGCCGAGTGGGTCTATCGTATTTTGCTGTCGTTCTTGACCTTGCCCAGCAACTGGATTAATAGCGAGGACGATCTGCGCTCCACGCTCCACGCCATGCTGGTGCCGGTGCTTTTGCGTTATTGAACGGTTATGATCCGGTCTCATAAACAGGAGGGAACCACAATGCAAAGATTGAGAGGCAGTGACGCGGTATTTCTGTACCGCGAGACACCGACATCCTTGATGCACACCTTGAAGGTGCAGATTTTAAGCAAGAGTGACCCCAATGCCGGCTTTGATACTATTTACCGGCAGTTGAAGCTGCATTTGAATGCCAACCCCGATGTGCGCTTGCGGATCCTTCCGGTACCGTTTGGCCTGCACCACCCCGTGTTGATTGAAGACCCGGATTTCAGTATCAGTTCCCATGTCTTTCACGTTGCGCTTCCCCCTCCGGGGACACAGCGGGAATTGGACAAAATGGTGGCGCAGATTGGCAGTACCCTGTTGGACCGGTCCAGACCCCTGTGGGAAATTTGGGTTATCGAGGGCCTGTCGAGCGGCGAGGTGGCGGTGGTGCATAAAATTCACCATGCCATGGCCGACGGTAAGGCTTATCTCGGCTTGCTGACCGTGGGCTGGAAGGATAAGGCCGATTCCATTGAAGCCTTACCGGCGTCACCGCCACTGCCGAGTGGAGGTCGCCTTATGTGGGGTGCTCTGGTCGATCATGTTAAATATGATGCATGGAATTTATGGCCGCTGATGAAATCCTTCGTCGGTAACCTGAGGGAAATAATCAAACGCCACAAGGCCTCGAAGGAGCCGCGTATCAATCCGCTGAGCGGAGACTTTCCACGCACCCGGTTCAACTACGCGCTGGGTGTGAAACGCGGTTTTGCCAGTTGCCAGCTTTCCCTGTCCGAAATCAAGGCGCTGAAAGACACCCTGGGCGTTACCCTCAACGATGTGGTGTTGGCTATTATGGCCGGCGCGGTGAGAAGCTATTTTATCGCCCATAATGAACTCCCCGACGGCCCCCTCGCTACCTCGGTTCCGGTGGGGGCCGATGATACCGCCGTCATACGCCGGATGGGTAACAGGACCAGTTCATTGTTCACTCTGTTGCATACAGAAATAGAGGATCCCCTGGAGCGCCTTTACACCATAAGAAAACACACAGAGCAGGGTAAGGAGGATCTGGCAATTTTCGGCAAGCACCAGTGGGCGGACCTGATGCAGTATGTGCCTCCCAATTTGTTCACCTGGTCGTGCCAGAGAAAATTTCGGCTCAAGCCCGCCGACGGGGCGGATTTTCGGCCAAATTGCAATATCGTGGTCTCCAACGTACCCGGTCCGCGGGAAAAGCTCGAGGGTGATGAAGGTGCCCTGGAGGCGCTCTACTCGGCTGGTGTTCTCGGAGAGGGGATGGGGCTGTCCATCACCGTCTGGAGCTATATGGATCAATTGAATGTGGGCATACTGGCCTGCGATAAGGCCATGCCGGATATAGAGCGACTGAGAGATGCCATCCCCGTGGCGCTGGAGGAACTGCAACAGGCGGCCAGGGATGCCGGGAAAAGCGCTTAGCCGCTTCGTTGGCCGCTGATCATCGGC
>JAUXCW010000197.1 GCA_030618705.1 Gammaproteobacteria bacterium
ATCGGCTCATTCCACATGGCCGGGGAGCCTACCAGATAGACATCGTCGTCCTGCCTGGCCTGCCAGGCGCTCAGGGCCGGCTCAAAATGAAAGCAGTGCACACAGCCATACCAGAAAAATTCCACCACTTCGATTTTGTCACTGTTCAGTGTCGGCAGCGGCGAGCTCAGCCTGATATAGTTTTTACCCTCTTCAAACTCCGCGGCGGTCACCACACCAGCCCATATTATGGCCACCGCCATCATCCACCCGGCGAATACACGTTTGATCATGCTTTACTCCTGTTGAAGTGCATCTTTGGTGCAAAGAATCTGCTGGGGTAGGCTCCAGCCTTGCTCAAATACTACTCATGTACGTCGCCTACACGGATGTAGGCGCTTGGAATCCGTCTGGAGCGAGATTCCGCCATGTACCCGCAGTATAAGCACGTCCCTTTACAAAAAAAGGTGGCAGAGCCACCTTTTCCACAGTAAAAGCCTGCTCTCAGGGATGCAAGCCACTGATATATGAAGACACCGCTTCGATTTCAAGGTCACTCATCAGCGCGGCCGTATCACGCATCATCCGGGCATCGCCATCGTTGGTGCGACCGAGCTCCGGCTGGTCAGCGCCGGTACGAAACGCCTTGAGTTGAGCGGCGATATAATCTGCATGCTGCCCCCCCAGGAGGGGGTAAGCTGCAGCGGCATTGCCCTGCCCGGTCGGGGAATGACAGGCGGTGCAGGCCGCGACGCCCTTGGCCGCGATGCCGGACCGATAGATACTCTCACCCAGCTCGACAAGGTCGGGGGCTGCCGCGCCAATAGAGATCGTTTGCGAAGCATAAAACGCCGCGATATTTTCCATGTCCTGCTCGGATAGCGGATCCAACTGCCCCGCCATTTGCGGCACCTGGCGAGCGCCCGAGACAATATCCTGCATTTGCTTGAGCAGATACCGTTGGCCTTGTCCCGCCAGCTTGGGAAACGCCGCCGCCGGGCTGTTACCATCCTGGCCGTGGCAGGCTCCGCAAGCCGCTGCCTGCCCCTGCCCTTTGTCGGCATCGCCGGCGGCGCTCGCAAAGGAGGCCAGGCCGCAGAGCACTGCGGCGAAAATAAATGCGCGCTTCATCATCGATAGTTTTCCGGGAAGTGAATTTACTGCGGCGCGACCATGTACTCGATCATGGCCTGGTAATCTTCGGCGCTGCAGTCATAGCACATGCCCTTGGGCGGCATAGCGTTCAAGCCGTCGGTGACACTGGCGACCAGGGTGTCCATGCCCTTTTCCATGCGCGCCGTCCAATCGGCCTCGACGCCGGTCTTGGGAGCCCCGGCAGCGCCGGTAGCATGGCATGCGGCACAGGTCTTGTTGTACTTCTCGATGACCGCATCGTCTGCGGCCTGGGCCAATCCGGTAAAAGCCATTCCAGCAACTGCGGAAAGGAACACAATATTTACCAACTTTTTCATAGGAACTCCCTGGGTATGCCTGTTGCAAGTTCGGGAAGTCGTATACTCCCCATGATAGACTTGGCGCGAGCCAAAGTAGCGGCATTATATACAAGATGCCCAATGACTGAAACAACAGCGTCAATCGCCATTTCCGGGACATTATGAAAGAAACCTGGCTTTCGAGGTATTTCGAAAAGGCCCGATACCTGACCAGCGCGGCAAATCTCGACCAGTGCCCCGGGGATAGCGGCCTGGAAGTGGCCTTTGCCGGCCGCTCCAACGCCGGCAAATCCAGCGCCATCAATACTCTCACCCGCAACAGCAAGCTGGCGCGGACCAGTAAAACACCGGGGCGAACCCAACTTCTCAATTTTTTCGAGTTAGACGAGGAGCATCGCCTGGTGGACCTCCCCGGCTACGGCTATGCAAAGGTTCCCGATGCCGTCAAGAAGCAATGGCAGCAACAAATAGATCGCTATTTGCGCCAACGCGAGTCCCTGGCCGGATTGATCCTGGTCATGGATATGCGCCACCCGATGTCCGATTTCGACTGCATGATGCTGGATTGGGCCGGCGCCTGCGGAATGCCGGTGCATATCATCCTGAGCAAGGCTGACAAACTAAAGAAAATGGCACGCGGCAAACAATTGGCGGCGGTCAAACGGTCGCTGGGTGAATATGACGTCGAGGTAAGCGCCCAGCCGTTTTCCGCACTGAAACGGGACGGGATGGCGGAATTGGCACAGGTACTGGGCCGTTGGCTGCAACTCGAAGAGGAGCGGGAATAATCTCCGCTGCGGCAAATGATTCACCGTCTATACTGAGGGTAAGATACAAATCCAGGCAAATAAAAAATCCCCGTCGCCCAGGGGAGTGGCGACGGGGACAACTCCAGCGCTTCTGGGGAGAAACGCTAGCGAGCACACAATAAATCAGACTGCCTGCCTGCGCAGAAGTTCCACGCCCTGCTAAATAAATTGGGTTCTAGTGCGCCTGGTCCCAGTTATCGCCGGTCCCCGTATCCACCACCAGCGGCACCCGCAGGTTCGCCGCCGCCGACATAAGCTGCCGCACCTGTTCCACCACGGTATCGAGCACATCTCGCCGCGCCTCGATGACCAGCTCATCGTGAACCTGCATGATCATCCGGGCGTCGACGCCGCTATCCCCCAGCCACCGGTCAAACTCGATCATTGCCCGCTTGATGATATCTGCCGCCGTACCCTGCATCGGCGCATTGATGGCGGCTCGCTCCGCCCCCTGGCGACGCATGCCGTTACGTGAATTGATTTCCGGCAGGTACAGGCGCCGACCATACAGCGTCTCGACGTATCCACGCTGCCTCGCCTGCTCCCGGGTACTCTCCATGTAGCCCCTGACGCCGGGGTAGCGCTCAAAATACAGGTCCATGTATTCCTGTGCCTGCTTGCGCCCGACGTTCAACTGCCGCGCCAGGCCAAAGGCCGACATGCCGTAGATCAGGCCGAAGTTAATCGCCTTGGCACTGCGTCGCTGCTCGGTTGTCACAGCGTCCGTCGACACGGCAAAGACCTCCGCCGCCGTCGCGCAATGGATATCCAGACCCTCGGAAAACGCCTGGCATAGCCCCTCATCGCCGGAGAGATGCGCCATGATACGCAATTCGATCTGGGAGTAGTCTGCCGCGAGTATCTGGTAACCCTCGGGCGCGATAAACGCCTGGCGGATACGCCGCCCCTCCGCTGTGCGAACGGGAATATTCTGCAAATTCGGGTTGGTTGATGAAAGCCTGCCGGTCGCCGTAACCGCCTGGTGATAAGAGGTGTGAATACGGCCCGTGCGAGGGTTGACCATCTGCGGCAGTTTATCGGTATAGGTGGACTTCAGCTTGGCCAGCCCGCGGTACTCCAGGAGGATCCGGGGCAGGGGAAAATCCAGCGCCAGCTCCTGCAGCACCTCTTCCGCCGTCGATGGCGCACCCTTTTTGGTCTTCTTCACCACCGGCAATTCGAGCTTTTCGAAGAGGATGGCCGCCAACTGTTTAGGTGAGCCGAGATTGAATTCCTCGCCGGCCAGCTTATAGGCCTCATGCTCCAGCTCCTGCAGCCGCTCACCGAGCTCCGCGCTCTGCGCGGTGAGCAAGCGCTCACTTACAAGGGCTCCGTTGCGCTCTATCCGCGACAGTACCGGCACCAGTGGAATCTCCAGTTCCTGCAACACCTTCACCAATCCGGGCTCAGGCTCCAACCGTGAACCCAGGGTCTGGTGGAGGCGCAGGGTAATGTCCGCATCTTCCGCGGCATAGGGGGCGGCCCGGTCCAGCTCGATCTGGTTAAAGCTCAGCTGCCCTGCCCCCTTACCGGCGATATCTTCGAAATGGATGGTCTTCCGGCCCAGGTATTTCAGCGCCAGGCTATCCATATCATGGCGCGTCGCCGTGGAGTCCAGGACATAGGATTCGAGCATGGTATCGCTGGCAATCCCTTTTAATTCAATGCCATAGCGGGCCAGGACACTCATGTCGTATTTGAGATTCTGGCCCAGCACACGGGGCTGCGAGCCCTCCAGCAGGGGTCGCAGGCGCTCCAGCACGTAGTCCCGGGACAATTGCTCCGGGGCGCCCTCGTAATCGTGGGCAAGCGGAACATAGGCCGCCTGCCCCGCCGTAACGGCAAAGGACACCCCGACTACCTCTGCCTCCATATAATCCAGGCCCGTTGTCTCGGTATCGAAAGCGAACAGGGGCGCCTCGGCCAGGCGCTGGATCCAGGTCTCGAAATCTTCCCGGGACAGCACCGTCTGGTAATCCGCATCCTCAGGGCCGGCCAGGGCCGGCGACTCCCCTGCCCCTTCCAGGACTTCCGCCAGCCAACTCCTGAATTCCAATTCCTTGTAATACTCGACCAGCTGCCCGGTCCGAACCTCCCCCTGCTGTAAATCCTCGGGCTTAAGCTCCAGCTCTACATCGGTTTTGATCGTAGCCAGCCTGTACGATAAAAACGCATTGTCCCTTTCCCTGGCCAGCTTATCCGGTAACGATTTGGCGCCGCGAATATCCAGCTCCGCCACCTTGTCCAGGTTGTCATACAGCGCTTCCACACCACCGATATTCTGTAATAGCGCCAGCGCCGTCTTCTCTCCCACCCCCGCCACACCGGGAATATTGTCGACCTTATCCCCCATAAGCGCCAACAGGTCGATAATCAGTGACGGTGGAATGGCAAATTTGGCCTGAACCCCCTCCTCATCCAGTACCGTGTCGGTCATGGTGTTGACCAGGGTCACCCGCGAATTCACCAACTGGGCCATATCCTTGTCGCCGGTGGAGATAATCACCCGCCTGCCCTGTAGCGCTGCCTGGGAGGCCAGGGTTCCGATGACATCATCGGCCTCGACGCCACTGTGGATGATCAGCGGAAGGCCCTGCGCCCTGATAATGTCGTAGATCGGCTCCACCTGAAGCCTCAGCTCATCGGGCATCGGCGGCCGGTGGGCCTTGTATTGATCGTAGATATCATCGCGGAATGTTTTGCCCTTGGCATCGAAAACCACGGCCAGCTGCCCGTCGGGATAATCCTGCTGCAAGCGGCGCAGCATGGACAGCACGCCCTTTATCGCGCCGGTGGGTTGTCCATTGGCGGTGGTCAGCGAAGGTAGTGCGTGGAACGCCCGGTACAGGTAGGACGAGCCGTCAACCAGCACCAGGGGTTTGTCGTTTTCGACAGACATGCAGATTCTCTCTTTGGAAAAGCGGAAAATATGAGTGACGGAGCGTGAGCGCGGGTTAAAATAACACAAAAGACCTGACGGCAGCACACTATGGCGGTCTATACCGTACTCAGCCACTCCCGGATTGCAAAGATCATCGATAGCTATGCTATCGGCTCACTGGCAACGGTGTCTGCCGCTACCGAGGGCATTGAAAACACCAACTACTTCATCACCACAAGTGGGGACGGGACGGCTACTGGCGGGGCGTATCTGCTAACCATTTTTGAGCACTTGCAAACAGGGCAGCTGGCGTTCTTCCTGGATTGGCTGGAGCAGCTGAAGGCACATGGATTGCCCGTTGCCACGGCACTGGCGGACGGGCAGGGCGGCCGAATCCAGCTGGTACAGAACAAACCCGCCGTACTGTTCCATAAACTCCCGGGCGGGCACCCGCAAACCATCGAGCCGGCTCACTGCGAGGCCATAGGAACCGCCCTGGGTGAGCTGCATCAGGTCTCGCTGGAAACCACGGCAAGTCCTCGAGGACCAGGCACCCTGGAATGGCTGGAACAAACGCTGCAAGACATAGATGATATGTTAGATGAAAAAGACCGGCAACTAATGCAAGAGGGCGTGACCCAGGGCCGATCACTTATGGAAGCCGGGCTACCGACCGGGCTTATTCACGGCGACCTCTTCCCGGATAACACTTTATTCGAGGGGCGAGAACTGACCGGGCTGGTAGATTTTTTTAGTGGCGGAAGAGGGCTGCTTGTCTACGATCTCGCCGTGGCCTCAAACGCCTGGTGCTCGCGCCGTGACGGCAGCCTGTGCTCGGAAAAACTGCAGGCACTACTGGCGGGATACCGTGCACACAGGCCGTTGTCGACGGCAGAAGAGCGATACTGGTCGAGCTCGCTGGTATCGGCCGCCACGCGCTTCTGGCTTTCCCGCCTGGCAGACAAGTTGCGGCCAAAAATAACCCACCATCCCGATGCGCTGGTCAAGCAAAAAGACCCCATGGAGTACCGACGAATCCTCAGCCAACACCTGAACCACTGAACTGGTTTAACTAAGATCAGTAGCCATATGATTTATAAACATTATTTTAAATTCCACCGCCCATGGCCGGGAATCCGTTTGTCAACCAGTTCGCAAATCCATTATTCGGCCCATGCAGGCCCGGCGGAATTGATTAGACTGTTAGTTAACAGCCTCTGTGGTGGTTCGAAAACACCACGCCGAGAGGCAAAGTCACCCCCTAGCTTTGCCGGCGCAACCCGCCGGCTTT
>JAUXCW010000320.1 GCA_030618705.1 Gammaproteobacteria bacterium
CCCTTTCTGCTGGCCGCCGGTGAGCGGCGCTCTTATACCGCCAACACCATCTATCGAGACCCGGCCTGGCGCCGCGCGGATTTCGCCGGGGCACTGCGTATCTGCGCCGAGGACGCAAACCGGATCGGCCTGGAAAACGGCGGTCTGGCACAGGTGCGCACGGCGCAGGCATCCGCCACGGCGGTGGTGGAAATCACGGCGCGAATGTTGCCGGGCCACGTTTCGCTTCCCAATGGTGGAGGTCTCGACAATAGCGCTGACGATGGCTGCCGCGTCGGCGTTGCCGTCAACGAATTGACGGATGCGGCCTACCGGGATGCCTTCGCCGGCACACCCTGGCACAAGGTGGTGCCCGCCGCTATCGAGGCGATGCCTTAGCTAATCGGTCTGCTATGTCCGCTGTGGCCATGGCAAAAGCCGTCGCAGCGGGGGTACAATCAGCGCCCGGTATCGACAGAGCCAGACCATGTTTTCCTTTTTTGAACGCCTGGTGGATCCCTATCCGCCGGAGCACCCTAGCCAGCCACCCCGTGGTTTATACCGGTTTTGCCGCCACTACATCCGCGGTATCGAGCCCTACCTCGCCCTGATGGCGGTGCTCACCGCCTGCCTGGCGGTGGGGGAGGCGCTGTTATACGGGATTCTCGGCAAACTTGTGGACTGGTTGGCGAGCAATGACCCGGCGAGCTTCCTGCAGGAGCAATGGCCCATGTTGCTGGGCATGAGCCTGTTTATCCTGGTCGTCATCCCTATTGTGGTCTTGCTCCACTCCCTGGTGGTGCACCAGACCCTGATGGGAAACCTGCCGATGGCGGTGCGCTGGCTGTCACATCGCTATCTATTGAACCAGGGGCATGCGTTTTTCCAAAACGAATTCAGCGGTCGTATTGCCACCAAGGTCATGCAGACGGCACTGGCGGTGCGAGAGTCGGTAATGAAAATTCTGGACGTGATGCTGTTTGTCACCGTCTATCTCATCACCACCCTGTTGCTGGTGGCCGATGCCGATGTGCGGCTGGTGCTGCCGCTGCTGGTCTGGCTGGTATTGTATATCGCCCTGCTGCGGTTTTTTGTCCCGCGCCTGAAAAGGGTGTCGACATTACAAGCCGATGCGAGGTCGACGATGACCGGCCGCATCGTCGACAGTTACACCAATATCGTCACGCTCAAACTGTTCTCCCATGCCGGTCGTGAGGCGGAATACGTCAAGGAGGGGATGGAGGAATTTTTACACACGGTTCACCCACAGATGCGCCTGGTGACCTGGCTCAACCTGTTGGTCTGGGTGATCAATATGGCGCTGGTGTTTGCCATCGGTGCACTGGGCATCTTTCTCTGGCTCGATGCGGCGATTACCCCGGGCGCCGTCGCCATTGCCATGAGCCTCGCCATCCGCCTCAGCGGTATGTCCCATTGGATCATGTGGGAGGTCAGCAACCTGTTTGAAAATGTCGGCACGGTGCAGGACGGTATCAACACCCTGTCCCGGCCGCTGGATATCGTCGACGATTCTTCGGCCCCGTCGTTGCACGTGGCCCGGGGGAGTATCGATTTTTACGACGTGGGTTTTGCCTATGCCAATAATGCGCGGATCTTCGATGGCCTGGAACTGCATATTGCCGCCGGCGAAAAAGTCGGCCTGGTCGGTCGCTCCGGTGCCGGTAAGTCGAGCCTGGTCAATTTGTTGTTGCGCTTCTACGACGTCCAGCAGGGGTGTATCAACATTGACGGCCAGGATATACGGCGGGTCAGCCAGGAGAGCCTGCGCGCCCATATCGCCATGGTGACCCAGGATACCTCGCTGCTACACCGCTCGGTGCGCGACAACATCATGTTCGGCAGGCCGGATGCCAGTGAACAGCAGATGATCGACGCCGCACGCCGGGCCCAGGCCCACGAGTTTATCCAGGGCCTGTGCGACAGCAAGGGGCGCAGAGGCTACGATGCCCAGGTGGGTGAGCGGGGGGTAAACCTCTCAGGAGGCCAACGACAACGCATCGCCATTGCCCGTGTACTGCTGAAGAACGCACCGATCCTGGTGCTCGACGAGGCGACATCGGCACTGGATTCCGAGGTCGAAGCCACCATTCAGCAAGACCTCTACCAGCTGATGGAGGGTAAGACCGTCATCGCTATCGCTCATCGCCTGTCCACGATTGCCGCCATGGACCGGCTCATTGTTTTCGATGAGGGGTGCATCGTCGAGCAGGGCACCCATGGGGAGCTAATCGCCACTGGTGCGCTCTACGCGCAATTGTGGGGTCACCAGTCGGGAGGTTTTCTTGGCCTGGAATAGCGCTTGTCAGGCTGTGATCCTGGCGCAGAATGCCGGCATCGATGGCGACACGCCCACCCATCTTCACTTCATCCGAAAGATTACCCTCGCTGTTTCGATGCTACTTCTTCGGCATTGGCGGCGGGGTGTAGCCTTGCCACTTGCCGCTCAAAGTGAACTTGCCCGGTTGTTTTTCATCTGTACGGGGTGCCTTTTTGTATGCCTCGCTGACATCAGGTGGCAGCACGTACTCATCCACCGTTGCCATACGTACCTTGATCGTGTCCTTGGTGACATTGATGACCATCAGGTCGCGCGCCAGGGCCAGTGGCCCATCATAGGTCTTGCGCACGCCATCCATGATTGCGGCGTTGTTCTCCGGTGACTGCACCGAGTGGTAGCCCACCGCCAGGCGTGGTTTGACAGCGGACATCACCTTGCCGAATGCCTGGGGCTCGGTGTGGATTCTGGTCGACACATAGGTGGCCTGTCCCAGGTCCCAGCCGAAATACTCGGCCAGGGCTTTGGGCGGCAGAAAAGCCTCGTGCGAAGCCACGTCCGCATCCTTGGCGTACTCTATGTACCACTTGTTGGGATAGGTATCCCCGCCGAACACGTACTTGAGTCCGTCCCATTCGAGACCGTAGCTCACCGAGCCATCGAGGCTGTGAATGGCCGGCCAGGATCGAATCGTTACGCCGTTTTCCTGGTAGACAATCTCATTTTCCTGTTTGTAGTTGAACTCGTGTACATCTATTTGCGCACCCAGGTCAGGCAGCGCGCCGCTGCGGGTGGCGAGATCCCAGGCGTAACCCTTACGCATGCTCTCGACAAACGCCCTGGTTCCCAGTTCCGGGGTGGAACCAGTGGGTCCGTAAACGTGGATCGGTGTATAGCGCCCTGACAGCCAGCTTGCGACATGCATGGCCATGAAGTCACCGACGTGGTCCACATGCAGGTGGCTGGCAAACACCTTGTCGAGCTTCGAGAAGTCGGGCCGCAGGGAGAACAGATTACCCAACGAGCCAGAGCCTAAATCGAACAGGAATTTGTCGCCGTTGCCCAGCTCAACGAGATAGGATATGGATACCGCGGCCCTGGTCTGGTTTGGCATGCCGGTACCGAGCGCGGTGATCCGCATTTCATCGGCACCAAGCAGCTCGGTATTGGGGAAATAACTTGCCGGGTACTGACCATCGACAATCGCCACGGGTGTGCGTCCGATCGAAACATTGTCCTGGGCCTGGGCCTGATGACCCACAGTAGCGCTGATGATGACGCCAATGGCTACACCCGCAGCCACAAGGCTGGTCCAGCTGTTCTTGATATTCGGTAACATCGTCGGTATCTCCTCTGCCAGAAAGTCTTACTCAGGCTACTCGCCACCTTGCAACAACCGTACTTTATACTTGGCATGACTGTAGACTTATCTATGGTAATGCAATGCACGGGTAACTACAATAGAGCTCTCTATGGAGCAATGGAACAATGGAATATGTCTAAAGCCGAACGACTCAACCGGGAAGACTGGATACGCGGCGCGCTTGAGATGCTGGTTACAGGCGGAGTGGG
>JAUXCW010000037.1 GCA_030618705.1 Gammaproteobacteria bacterium
GCGCCGGTATTGTAGATACTCTGCGCCGCCTGCTTGATACTGATGTTGCCGCCACGGGTCATCTGGTCGATATAACGCTGGTTGACTACATTCGCCGCCAGCGCCACCGATGTCAAAACAAGGAGGCCTATCGTGAGTAAAAGTTTTTTCATTGTTATCTCCCTATAAAAGTTGTATGCGCACTCGCTGCATTGATTTGCCCGCTTTGGCCTGCTTAGCGCCGCCAGGTTCAGGCCCCAGACTACCACAGCTGTAACTGCTAACAACAGATAGCCGAGCGCAGGCATCGCTACGCCGAAGGGTTCGCTACCGCGGGGGAGTTACAAGATGTTTGACGCCAAAAAATCATCCAGCCAACCGGCATAGTCCACCCGTTGTACGGCGGCGACGGCGCGCTTGAGAATCTCTTCCATCAACGCGTTCTGTTCCTCATTGAGGGCGCCAAAGCCGATGGATACGACAATGGTCATCAAGGTGTGATAGCTGAAGCCGCGGTACTGCTGCCAGCTGGTGTCAAAATCGACAGCGGTGCCGTAATGAGCGCGACGCTCCACGTAGTAACGAACCAGCTCCTGCTCATTGGCCGCCAGGGTATCCGCCGGCAGCGAATCGATAAGGAAATACTGCACATCGCGGATACCGTTACCCCAGTGCACGGCCTGGAAGTCCAGCATACCCATCTCATCCCCGGAGATAAAAAAGTTACCCAGATGGCTGTCGCCGTGGAGCAGGGAAAGCTGGCCCGAAAACCAGTAGTCGAGCAACGCATCCCAGTGCTGTTGGGTCTTTTTATAGGTCTCGACTACCGATGGCGGTATGCGTCCCGGCAGCTTCTTCATGCAGGGGCCGAGGGCGAGTTTGTTGAGGGTTTGCGAGATCACCCGCATGGTCGGCGACAGGAAGGGGTGGTGATCCGTGGACAGGATCTCCTCCCGCTGTTCTGCCGTCAGGTCGTAGTGACAGGCATGCAGTCGCGCAAAGGCGTCCAGGCAGCGCCGGGTCAGTTCCAGGGACGGGCCGGCCATCATATCCGGGTTGGTGAACAGCTGAACCGAGGGATCATCGTTGAGGTTTTCCTGGATCAGGAAGAACCGCGTACCCTGGCTATGGGTGGCGTAAGTGACGGGGGTACGCAAGGGTACGGTCGCGGCAATATCGCGAAAAAACCGCGACTCCAACTCCCAGGAGCCGATAATGCTGAAAAACCAGCGAGTGACCAGGGACGGCAGCGGCAACTTGACGAACAGGCTGTCGGGCAACACGCCCTCCCCCTCTTGCTCGATACTCAATACCAGGTTATTGCAATTGCTGCTGATAGAGGGAATATCCAGCTGCCGAACGGCGCTGATGTTAACCTCCCCGGATAGAGGCTCCACCCCATGCCTATTCATAAGGCGAGTCAGTAATTCGGCGGTGGAGAAGCTGTCTGCGTCGTAGGGAAGGCTGGTGCCCAATCGATCACCGACCGCATCCGAAAAAATAGCCCCGCCCCGTTGAATGGCAATCACAGCCAGCTTAGCGGTATCGATCACGTTCATTGAATATATCTACCCGGGATAAAGTGCCCTGGAGCATGAATTGCCCCACTACAGATGAAAACCATGTAACTTGTCGCCATGGGACATAATATATAATATGTCCCACATCATCGCCAGTGACAGTCATTTAATCTCCGCACAAGAACACCGGGAGCGTACCAGACATGTCAAACCCCGCTAGACAAGACAAATCACCCGACGCCATCATTATCGGTGCCGGCCACAACGGCCTGGCCACCGCAACGGTGTTGGCCCGCAACGGACAAAGAGTGCTGGTTCTGGAAAAGAACCACTATGTCGGCGGCATGGGCGGCACCCGGGAAATTCTCAAGGGCTGTCGCAACGAGGTGGGTGCCAGTTGCCTGTTCCCCCTGTCAAAAGAGATCAGGGACTACTTCGATTTCGAGAACAACGGTGTCGAACTGATTCCGCTACCGGTGATGGCGGTCAACCTGACCGGTGCCACCGGCCGCCCCCTCATCTTCTACAAAAATCCGTTCAAACTGGCGCTGGGCATACTGCGGGAATTCGGTTTCGGCTCCATGCTCGGCTTCGTCCGCTTTATGAAATTCTGCCAATATCCGGCCCATGTCCTCGACCGCTTTACCGCGCGCAAGGCACCGCGCAACCTCGATGAACTGATCGCGGATGCTCCCACCCCGGAAAAACGCCAGCAACTCGAACTCGCTTTCAGGGGTTCGGCCATGGATATTATCGACAAGTTTTTTCCGGACAGGATCGCGCACAGGGAACTGCGGGCCAGTCTTGCCTTCGCCGCGGTTCAGGCCACTTTTAAAGGCCCTTACACCGCAGGCTCTGGCATGTGCCTGATCTACACCATGGCACAAGAGGGCTCCGGTGGCCTGATGCAGCGGGTCAGGGGCGGCATGGGAAAGCTGTCAGAATCCCTGGTGCAGCAGATTGAACAACACGGCGGAGAAGTACGACTGAAACAGCGTGTGAAAAAGATCCTGGTCGAGAACGGTAGAGCCGTGGGCGTCGAACTGAAAAACGGCGAGCAACTGTTTGCCGGGACCGTGATTTCCAACCTGGATAAACCGGCTACATTTAATCACTTGCTCGCCGAGCACCCCCTGCAACAAGCTGTTCAGGAAAAGGTCGACGGTTTTGAGCACCGGGGCGCATTTGTCCACATGCTGTTCAAGCTCAAAGGCCTGCCGGACTATGGTGAGCACCTGAAAAAACTCAACAAGATAGCCTGCGCAAAATTCGGCGGTGCCATGGTCATCGATGTGGACGACCTGCAGGCCAGCTACGAGGCTTGCAAGAAGGGCGAGCTACCGGACAAGGTGCCGGTGGCCTTCCAGTTCCCCACCGTAATGGACAGCAGCCTGGCCCCCGAGGGCTACCATATCGCCAGCGCCTACGGCTTTTACTTTCCCTGCGACGCCGACAAATCCCAGCGGGGTAAACTGCGCGACCGGATGGGTGAGATGATCATCAACCATATCAGCCTGCACATGCCCAATTTCCGCGAGCTGATCGTCGACAAGGCCATTTTCTCCTCCGATCACTTCGCCACCATGGAGGGCGCCACCAACGGCGACTGGACCCACGGCCTGCTGCACCCGGAGCAGATGGTCGGCGACCGCTGCCTGCTGGAAGGCGCCGGGCATACGACGCCGATACAAAACCTGTTTTTGTGTGGCGCCTCATGCCACCCCGGTCCGGGCGTCACCTTTTTACCGGGCTATAACTGCGCCCACGAGGTGATGGCCCATGCCGGGCAAAACAAGGATATTTCCAGTACAGTAGCAACGGAGCGCGCGGCGTAGCGCGAAAACCTGAGGAGTTACCCGCCATGAGCACGCACTTGCCCATATGGACGATAGCCTTATGTCTGTTGAGCACGGCCCACAGCGCAAACCTGCCTGAGAAAAACCCCTGGGTCGCCAACTCACCCTATGCCATCTCACATCACGATTCTGCCCAGACCGATGCCACCACCATCGATGGGCCTAGCCGGGGTAAAAAACTCAGCCATAGTGAGGCAAAGTTTGTGCCGTCGGTATGGTGCTCGGCGCCGCTCTATAAGCTGCTGGGTGACGATATCGTGGTGATAGCTTCCAACCCCATGGGGCTGATCAAGATACGCGCCACCGGCGAAGACTATACCCTGGTTTCCAATGTGCCGTATCCAAACCGGGAGGAGGTTCACGCCGACAATCCCGATGATGTCATCCTCGAGCTAAAGGACGATATCGATTATCGACGTCGCAATAAACAGGATCTGCGCCTGTTGCTAAATTCCCTGTGGATGTATTACAAGCTGGATATCAATATGCGCACCATGCCCTCGGGGGCATACGCGGTCATCGACAAGGACGGCTATCACTATACCAACTACGACAAGGTCCATCTGGTAAAGTCCTTCGATGGGAACAAAGTCGACCAGCCACTGTTGCCGGTCAAGCACGCCGATATCATCAACCAGCTGCCGCCGCCGGTCGCCCAGGGTATCGATAAAATCCTCGGCATCAATATGACCTATGACGGCCACCTGGTGGCCGCCGCTACCGGCGCACTTATCGTCACCGACCGGGAATTGCGAGTTGTCGGCTACGCCACCTTTCCCGGCGAATATGTCGAGAACTCCATCGCGATCGACAAGGACAACGGTATCTACGTCGTCACTTCAAAATATTTGCACAAGCTGGTCTGGACCGGCAGTAAACTGTCCCGGCAAGAGGTCGATGGCGCCTGGCGCGCACCCTATGACGTGATGCCTGAAGGCGAGGCCCTGAAAATGGGGGCGGCATCCCACGGCTCTGGAACGACACCTTCCCTGATGGGTTTCGGCGACGATAAGGACAAGCTGGTCATCATTTCCGACGGCAACCCCGACAACGCCCGGGTCGTCGCCTTCTGGCGCGAAGACATTCCGGCCGGCTTCAAGCAAAAACCGGGCACCGCCACGCGCCGGATCGCCGACCAGATTCCCTTGTCTATCAGCAAAACCACCATCGAGTCATCCCTGGTGGTCTACGGTAACGGCGTCCTCGCGCTCAACACCACCTACCCGGAGCCCTCGGGAATACCGATGGACCTGCTCAGCAGCGCGTTTTTGGCCGGCACCACCCGCCCGGCGCCGAAGGGGATCCAGAAATTCGAGTGGCTCGAAGACGAAAACCGGTTTGTCGCCACCTGGTCCGACGACACCATCGACAATACCGACTGGATGCCACCGGCCGTATCCGCTACCAACGGTCTCGTCTACATTGCCAATAAACGCAACGATGTGTATGAATACCTGGCCGCCGACTGGGATACCGGCGAGGTCAAGGCGGTCTGGGAATTCCCGGACGACAGTGTATTGTGGAACAACTGGGGGGGTATTACCGTATTCCTCCCCGACGGCGACCTGCTGCTGGGCGGTTTCTTTGCCACCAAGCGCTACGATATCGGCGCATTGCGTTGACAGCCTGATCGCAATTCCGGGGCCATTGCGGCTCCTTTGACGCCCTGGACGATTCGAAATCACAAAGCTGCGGCGAGCGTGGTCACAACGCATCGCGCCGACACCATTGTTCCTCAGCCATGCCACCGTCGAGGGCGATACCGTAGACCAGGCACAGTCCTGCCAGGACGCATCAACCGGTGTGGACAACCGGCAATTATTGCAAAATAGTCAGCAACAAACTATGTCACATATCGCTTTTTTGTGTAATAGTACGCAGCCCACAGAGGCCGATGATAAGTCCGGCCTTGAACAATATCCAACAGACAGCGAGAAAGACTATGAATCAGCAGCGTTTTGACAACAAGGTGGTAATCGTTACCGGAGCGGCGTCGGGTATGGGCAAAGCCAGCGCACTGCGTTTTGCCGCGGAGGGTGCAAAAGTATGGTGTGCCGACGTCAATGCCGAGGGTGCCGCCGATACCGCCAAAGAAATCACTACCGCCGGGGGCACTGCGCGTAACAGTCATTTTGATGTCACCAGTGTCGAGCTATGCCAGTCTCTAGTTGCCGATGTAGTGGAGGCCTTCGGCGGCCTGGATATCCTTTGCAATATTGCAGGCCTCGGCGGCACCACAGCGATGGCCGAGGAAACGGAGCAACACTGGAAGCTGGTTATGGACGTCAATATCAACGGGCCATTTTTCCTGAGCCAGGCCGCCCTGCCCCACCTGCTGGCCAGCAAGGGCAATATCGTCAATATTTCCTCGACGGCAGGCCTGATCGGCCAGGCCTATATGTCCAGCTACTGCGCCTCTAAACACGCTTTGATCGGCTTGACCAAAACCATGGCCCTGGAGTTCGGCCGCAAGGGTATTCGGATCAACGCCATTTGCCCCGGCGGCACCAATACGCAATTTCTCGCCGGTTTCACCTTCCCCGATGACTGCGATGAAGATCTGCTGCTTCGCGCCAGCTTCCTGGCGGAATTTGCCGAGGCCGACGATATCGCCAACCTGGTTTGTTTTACCGCTTCGGATGAGGCCAAATTCATCAACGGCGCTATTTTATCAGTCGATGGCGGCATGGTCGCGGGCTGAGGTGAGCAATACTGCTGTCGGCTTTTACACAAGCCCGGTGTGAAAACCGAGGCCCGCGCGGTGCACAAGGGCTACTAATAGCGACAGGGATTTTTGAGCAACTATTGTTGCGGCAATGACTGCCGTAGTTTGGGAGCCTGCTCCGCCTGCAAGTGACCTGCGGCCACCATCCATATCAGGGAGTCCCTCGCGAGGGCTGCGCAAGACCAAACCGCGCCTGTCCAGCTCATCGGTGTTTTTGATATTCGGCCACAATGTAGCATAGCGCATGGTCTCAGCGGAGATCGGACTATCAATGGTTTTAAAATGCCGGGCAAGATCCATTACCCGCCCGACTAATCGCAGCTTCCAGCCCCTGGCGGGAATACGCTATAAAGAAAATTGAAAGGAGAGATTAAAATGGGAAAAGAATCCTATGACATTATTGTTATCGGGGCGGGTTTCGGCGGCTGTTCCAGTGCCGCCTTACTGGCAAAACGTGGATTAAAAGTATTACTCATAGAGAAAAATGCCAATGCCGGCGGCAAAGCAATGGCATTATCAAAAAACGGTTTTACTTATGCCGCCTGGGTGGTTGTAGGTGCACCGGTTTTGGAAAATAAACATGATATTGTTCTCAAAGAACTGGGAATGGAAGACCGCTCTGGATTGGTTGCTCCGGGCAGGTCACAGGGCAACATCTTTATCAGTGATTCCGGAGAATTTAAATTCTTACCAGATATGGAACAATTTATGGATCCAGAGGTCATGTTTGAGTGGCTCGAGGTTAAACCAGAAGAACAGGAAGAAGCGTACCGGATCTTGACTGACATTAGTCTAATGCCGCCGGAAGAGATTGCGAAACTTCATGATACCAGTTTCGATGATTTTCTGAGTCGTTATACTGTGCCATCAGGACTTCACGCCTTTTTATGCAGCCTCCTAGTTGATCTGCTATTTGTCTTACCATCCGATGTTTGTGCTGCTTCGGAAGCCATTGTTTGCATGCAGGATATGTTTCTACGAGACGGCGGTCTTTTTCACAAAGGCGGCTTCGGTGCCCTAGCCGAAATCTATTGTGATGGTGTAAGGGAAAACGGCGGAACAGTCCTAATGGGAACACGTACAGAAAAAATTATTATCGAAGACGGTAAAGTCACCGGTGTACAAACAGAAAAAGGCAACTTCAATGCGCCTATTGTCATCAGCAATGCCGGCATTCAGCCTACAGCTCTCAAGCTTGTAGGCGAAGAACACTTTGACAAGAGCTATATTGCTTACATAAAGGATCTGGTCCCCTCTGTCGCCTTAATGGGTACCCGGTATTTTTTGAATAAGCCTGTCGCCAAAGAGCCTTTTGGTGTTATTTTTTCAACGAAAAGTGCCTGGACAACGGAACGTTTTGCAAAGGCCACACGGGGTGAAACCGAAAAAACAGGCGTCATTTTCTACGAGGTCCCTTCCAATTATGATCCGGACGCTGCACCCGAAGGAAAACAGGTATTTATAACATCTTACTGGTGCCCTGCAGACCCCAACACACCACCGGAAGAATTTGAAAAATGGCGTAAAGAAAGTGAATCCCTGGTATTGGAAGCATTCCCGGAATTAGAGGATTGTATTGAAGACAAAGATGTCTTCACAGCATTTGATGTCAGCAAGGAAACACGAGATCATGTCTTGCCCGGACAGGGCGGTGAATGTATCGGTTTAGGACAGTTTCTGGGTCAGTGTGGGGACTCTAAGCCCTCTGTCCAAGCACCCGTTCAAGGACTTTTCTATGTTGGCTGTGATGCGGGCGGAATAGGGGTTGGCACACAACAAGCAGTTGATTCCGGAATAAAGCTCGCTGACACAGTACTCACATACTATGGGATGCGGGCGGCAACATGACTTTCCCCCGTTTTTCCTGCCAGCTCCGATGTTAGACCCGAAGGCAATATAGGCTATTGGCCTCCGGTGCCGGTGGCCAATTGGGAATAAAGGGGCAGTTTACTGTATTGAAATCTAAGAGATCCACAAGTCCTTGCAGTTGCTGCAGGGGCTTGTGAATGCTGCCTACTACTTCTAAAGCAACTCCTGAAGCCCTGCCCTCGAGCAAGGCGTGTCGGAATTCAGCCCCGGTAGAAGCCAGCACCAATAGTTTGGAAATCCATCGATTAGGGGGGTTTATACTTCCTAAACGCGACCGCAAAGTCCTATTCCCAGACATTTTACTTTTAGTGGGGGAGATACCAGCGTGGCGGCGTATGTGATTTATCAAGCGGATGTTACTGATCCCGAGCAGTACGATCGATATCGTGAAAAGTCTGCTCCAGCTGTACTTGATGCTGGCGGAGAGTTTCTGGTGCGTGGAGGAGAAATCGAGTCACTTGAAGGCGGGCCACCTCATCTATTCAGTAGCTGAATTCTACATTGGATCACCCAGCGCTTCCTTCGGGTCGCCCGGCATCTCGATCAGCTCGACTGTGACGCCGTCTGGGTCGAGCACGAAGATAACCTCGACGCCAAAGTCCGGGTGTTTGACATGGGAAGATTTAATCATATCGAAGCCCTCCGCCTCGAGCTGCTCCAGCATCTCGGTGAGGCCCTCTACGCGCAGCGCCATATGAGTGAGGCCCCGACAATTCATTGGCCGTGGGACAGGCCCATCCTCGTGCCCCGGTGAGATGTAGTGTAGAAGCTCGATCCGTACTCCGTCACGCTCGAGAAATCGAGAATGTAGTTCGAGATTCTCCAGGCCGACCAACCGGGCCGAATCTTCATCTGCGACGACCAGTTTAGTGAGTGGCTTGAAGCCGAGTAGGTCGCGATAGAAGCGCATAGAACGCTCCGGATCGGCGACGCAGATACCGAAGTGAGCGAAGTTTTGTACAGGCATGATGTGAATATCCTCTTGTGATACCCAGATGGAATTGAGGTTAGAAACCCTACACCAAATTTTACTCGGAGTCGATTCGGGTGGACCATTTTGTGTCGGAAGCGGTTTCAAAATCGCGAGGTAGTCGGCTGAATAATCTGCCCTACGCCTCAATGTAGCCCATCCGGCTGCCTCTTCGCGTTTTCCGTCATTAATAGTTTGTGGTTTCACGCGGCAACCCAAATCGGGGCTATGACCGAAGTCCGGGCTCCCTGGTCACCGGGATCATCGCAGGGATATTAAAAGGACACACTCCACTTATAGGGACTACCGCATTCTATATAGTTGTTCATCATCTCGCGCACTTCTCCACCACTAGCCGTTGAAAATACTAATTTGAAGTCCGTTTCTTTATCGCAATCCGCAATGGTGAAATCCTGTTCCGCACCGGGCGCTATCTCGCCTGTCAGCAGATCCGGCCCCCAATAGTCGTTAGAGGAAGGCGATATATATACGTCGACAATATCAGCACCTGAACCAGGCTGGTTCTCTATGACCAGCGTGGCGGCGCTTGTTGGAGGTATTTGTGGATCTTCAGCGTCGCATGCTCCTGGCTTGTCAAATTGTGACCAATCATCTCCAACATAGACAGCTGGTGGCATATCTTCACTTGTCGACTCATTTAGTGATACCACGGGCTCATTAGGTAATGAGCCAACTATTCTATGCGTCCACTCCCGGGTATCCGGATGAAATATTTCATAACAAACAGAATAGTCCCCCTGTGGGAGATACATGTAGTACAGGGTATTGGTTTCGGGATAGTTTTCGAGCGGTGCCACAGCAAGCTTCGGCAATTCATTTTCAAAATCACCCGTCTGCTCTGGATAGGCAAGCTCATATTCATATGGCCTCACAAATGCATACAGATCCTCGTTGTGTGTATAAGTATAAAACACCACCGGCTTCCATTCGTAATTCGTGTTGACGCCTCCTCCACCTGCATCTGCGTGGTCATCTCCACCACCGTGGCCACCACCACACCCGGTCATCAAGCCGCAAGCCAGACCAAGCGATATCATAAACATTATCAATTTGTTCGCTTTCACTATTAACTCCTTAAGGCTCATGTTGAGAACATACCTGGTTCGTTGTAAGCACAACAAAAAAATACACCGAAGAGAGCCGAATTTTCAGCCCGGCAGAATGCCTGTACCACCAGGCAGCAGCCTGGCGATGCGACATTGCTTCCGTGCATTCGAGTATCGGGATTAGACGTGTGTTCGCCGGCTACATACGGCGCAAGAGACTACGCGCTATTTACAAGCCTGCTACAGGCGTTTTTTCGAGCGGGCATCCATATTGAACATCGAATGCCAATTTTCCGATGAGTGACGGTATCAAGCCATGCGATAACTAACCAGGACAAAACGCCACTATCGATCCCACTTAGCTGCAAACATTAAACCACGCATGCTGTAAACCAACCCTGGGATGAAGGCACTTTCCTTGCAGGTATGACACACTTTTCACTATAGCGCGAGCTCTGCGGACGCTGGTTGATTTGGGTCAACGAAGTGACCTGGCAAGTCTTTTCTCGTCAAATATTCACGCAAATTTCGACACGCTTTCCGCACTGCCAACCCATGGCCATGGAGAGCGGCCCAGATTGCGCCATGATGGTCACGTCTCACATTTAGCCAGGAGCATGGTGTGCATTTTAGACTCGGGTTTCGTAGTACAAGCGCGCTACTAACACCGGCAAGCTGTGGCGGTTTGGCATCAATAAAAGTTAGCGTGGACTGAGGCGCAGGGACCAGAGAAAATAAACTCTTTCCCACAGCGACTGCCGGATTGAAGAAATCAAGCAGAAGTTTTCCCGATATCATATGAGGGTGGGCAAGCGCTTGCATGACTACCTGCTAGCAGGTGAAATCCAGCAAATTTATTTGGGAGATTTTTCTCGCGGTAATTAGTGCGGCGTTTACTGCAACATTTAGTGCGGCAATTACTGCGACAATTATTCCGACAATGGCTGCTGTAGCGTTGGAACCTGCTCTGCCTGCAAGTGGCCTGTGGCCACCATCCAGATCAGGGAGTCCCTGAAAGTATCGCGAGGGCTGCGTAAGACCAAACCGCGCCTGGCCAGCTCATCGGTGTTTTTGATATTCGGCCACAATGTGGCATAGCGCATGGTCTCAGCGGAGATCGGACTATCGATAGTTTTAAAATGTCGGGCAAGATCCATAACCCGCCCAACTAATCGCAGCTTCCAGCCCCTGGCGGGAATACGCTGTAACTGACAGCCGGATACCTCGTCGATGATATCAGCCAGCTCAGTCCATTTACAGTAAACCCCTGGCAGCAGATAGCGCCCGCTTCCACCCTCGCCAACCAGAGAAACGATAAACGCGGCCAGATCACGAACGTCAATGTGCTGCATGCCGCCATCGTCAAAAATTCGAAAACCGTTATTAATCCGATGATGCAGCGCTTTAAAGGTATCGGAGAAGCCCGGATCTTCCGGGCCAATTATTCCCCCGGGATAAACCACCGAGATTGGAGCCCCAGCCGCCTGTAATCCGCGCACATAATGCTCGGCTTCCACCTTACTCTGTCCATAGGGCATCGATGAGGGTGTTGGCTCGGCATCGGCGGTCACCTTGCCGGCATCCGGATTGAAAATCGCCGTGATGCTGGAAACATGCACAATCGACTGGAGACCCAATTCGACAGCGGTACCGATAACATTTTTTACGCCGCCGACATTGACGGCAAATAACTGCGCCACCGAGTCGCTACCGATCGGGGTAGCTGCCGCCGCATGCACCACCGCATCGCATCCCAGCAGTGCCGCTTTTACCGAAGCGGCATCGGTAATATCACCGACGACCAGCTCCGGCAGCGCCACATCTATCGAGGAGTAGTAGTTTATTGCCTTATCAGGGTTTCGAACCAGCAGGCGTACATCATGCCCCGCCGCTATCAAGAGGCGGCTAACATGGGAGCCCACAAACCCGGTACCACCGGTTACCAGTACTTTCATGGCTAGTCTTCGAGTATGGTAATCACACTATTGGGGCAATATTTGGCCGCCCTCTCTACCTTGGCCCGAAGCTCCTCGGGGGGGTTAGCCTGTAATACCTTTACTCTTGGATAGCCGTCATCCACGTCGACGACATCGAAGACCTCGGGAGCCTCACCGAGGCAAACGCTGTGCCCCTGGCAAAGATCAATATCGACTTTAATTTTCATCGCGACCTCCTCACTGACGCTTTTTGTACCGTAAGCGACAGGGGCCCGTGGGCTTCAACACCATCGCAGAAAGATCATCCTGGTAACTGTCAGCGGGGTCGACCAGCTCAAAGCTATAGAGAGGCAACAAGGCGGCGATAATAGCCTTCAACTGCATCAGCGCGAAAGCGTTGCCGGCACATTTATGCGGGCCACCGCCAAAAGGGATATAAGCGTAGAGGTTATCCGGCTTGCCGCGGGTAGGATCAAAGGTTTCCGGGTCGGGAAAGTAATCCGGGTTGCGATGGGAGCCATAGGTGGAAATCGCCACCGTTTTGCCCGACTCGATCAGCGTACCCTTGTAGTCAATATCCTCGATTACCCGGCGCATCAGCAATACCAGTGGCGGATGCAGGCGCAGGACCTCTTCAATAAAGGCCTCCAACTTTGGGATTTCTCGCAACGATTCCAGAGTGATCTCGGCATCGTCCTTGAATATCTCCTGCAACTCCGCAAGAATTTCATCACTGTACCCTGGCTGTCGCGCCAGTTCCGCCAAAATCCAGGTTGCCGTGCCGGAACTGGTATGGTGACCGGCAAACATGGTGGCAATAACCAGGCCGGTAATTTCGGTGTCCGATAGTAACGAGCCGTCGGCGTATGTCCCCGCCATAAAGGTTTCCAGCGCATCGCCGTATTCCTTATCACTGTTTTTACGGCGCTCGGCGATAATCTCACTAATTAGTTCCTGCAGACGCACCAGGGCTTTATCACGGGCCTCGAACACTGGCTGCTGCATATAGGGATCAACAAAAGCAATCGCCTGGAGACCGGCTTCCAACGCGTGATAGAGCTGCTTAAACTCTTCGGTAAGCTTGTAACGAAAATCGGGGCCCAACAGGCAATGGGTAGCCGTATGCAGGGTCAGTTGCAAAAATTCGTCGAGAAAATCCAGCTCGCCCTCATCGCCCCAGTCGGCAATCCAATCCTGCACTTCCTTGTTGATAATCGTCGTGTAGTTTTTCATTTTCTGGTAGCGCAGCGCGTCCACCTGAATTTTCAACTGGGTCTTCATGCGGTCCGGCGGCGCATCAAAGATTACGCCTTTACCAAATACCGGCACGGTGGCCTGGTACGCCGCGGCGCGGCTGAGCTTTTTGTCCAGGGTTTTTAAAAAGGCCTCCTGTGCCTCGGCGCCGCTCATCAAAACGGTTTCCTGCCCGGCCATATTAAATTCCGCCAACTCACCGCATTCCGCATTGGCCCGCATTAAAAAGCGGGCGAAGTTCTCGGAGAACTCTTCCATGTGACCCATGTCCGGCTTGGCGCCACTTACTTTTGGGGGCAGATTTTTCTCGGCAATTGTTGCATCGGCCATGACTATTTCTCCTTGGTCTGCTCGGAGGACATTAGCGGCATTTGTTTCAATATGCCCTTTTCAACACATTCCTTAATCAAGTTGGTGATATTGGTGTAATCGTACATATCCAACTGCTCACTCCACTCGTAGTTACCGCCATATTGAAGAAAGGAAGCGCCGATGACTTTCATTTCGGAACCGTCTTCACGTACCGGGGCTCCGGGGGGTACCTGCCACCAGGTTACCATCGCGGCGCCGCGGGTTTCGTCGATTACGATTTTGTCATAGGGGTAGGTCCAGCCCTTGTAAGGGTCCATCGCCGCACCGACGCAGGTTTCGCGAATGGTTTCCCTGCCGACAAACTCGTACTTACCGTTGGGCGTATCCCATCCGTAAATGCAATTCTCGCTGTACATATCGGCAAGACAGCGCCAGTTGCCCTCGCGCTCGGCCTTATCGTTAATCGCCAACCAGCGACGCATCATTTCTTCTATCTCTTCGCGACTATACGCAGACATATCAAGCTCCTACCGAGTGAGACCCTGTTTATCCTATTGACCAATACCGTCCAATCAGGCTGGACACTAAGATACTCTCGATATTTTATAGCCGCAACTATTTATTTGCCTGTTTACGCTTGAGGCCATTTTTGTAATCTGGCAGAATACTTGCGCGTCAACGGGTAAGCCTGAAATGTCAGCCGCTATAGAAGCCGGGCATGCGGTAACGCACTTGCAGCAAGCTTATTCAAGCGATCATCAGATGTCTTTTTCAAGAGCGGGCTCAAGCCATTCCGGATAATGACACCCACATCACCCTCTCCGGTATCGATGGGAGAAAACGCCGACTGGAAGAATTTGCCGAACGCTTTTTATCGTAATCAGTTGAGTGGTATTTATGTACAGCGAACACGAAAGCACTATCCGTGACAACCTGGATCTGGCCACAATAAAACAGGGGCATCAGCAACTCGGCGAGAGCATGCTCAAGCTTTTTTTAAAGCGCTACCCCGAAGCGCAGACTATTTTTAACAGCACACCTGTTTCCGGTTTCTCAGTCACAAAGTTTCGTATTATCAGCGACCATATTCTGGATTCCATTACGCGGCCCGAATATGCCGCTCATAATATTTTTAGCGAGATATACCGTCATCGCTATTTTGATGTTTACGATGCCGAATACTACTACGGCCTGATTGATGCCTGCCGCGATACGGTAGAAGAAGCGCTGGCTGATGAGTGGACGCCAGAAATCAACCAACATTGGAATGAGGTAGTACAGGCCGCAAAAGCAACCATACAACAAGCGGTTAGAGAATCTCTGGCCGCCGACAAGTAGCGACCGTCCTTCTGCACGGGCGCTACTTAAGCCAATAACAATCGAGCGCCGGCACTTAAGCCTCCAGCTGCAACAGCTGTAAGTGATCTTTCAGCCTGGTCTGATAGAGTACGGTGCTCTTGGCTACCAGAACCGGCAGCGGTTCTTCCGCTGGCTCCGCGCTCGGGTCGATAACGATCTCCCAGACCAATTTGCTGTCATCGCTACGCACACAGCGTGCTCGTGGGTCAACGCCCTGCACCAGGGCATCCAAACCCGCCGTATGGCCCTCCTGCAATAAGCCGAACCAGCTCGCCGCGTCCCCCTCTTGCAGGGCCGGCCCGTCTAACAACTCCAGAGTAGCGCGCCGTTCGTCAATTTTTTCGATGTTAATTTGCTGATACTCACAGGGCTGAAAAGCGGGGTGTATCGCGAGCACTTTTATCACCGCGTCAATGCCGCCATCATTACAATCAAGCCATCGACACAGGCGGTTACTCATCACCCAGCCGCTGCCAATCATCTGGAACTCACCAATCGTGGAGGCGGCCTCCACACTGTACTGCTCGGCGACAGCCACCATCATGCCGCGAATCAGCAGATGGCATTGCAGCGCCAACTCCTTGCAGACCACAACTAACGCGGCGTGAGAAAGCTGCTCAAGTTGCAACTGCTCAAGCACCGGACCACTGTAGTAGGGCATGCCGCCCGGCTCCCGGTCTTGCGCCGGGCGTAAAATTTGCAAACCAGCCAACTTGCTCTGGCGCATACGGCGGGTAATGTCCGGCTCGGTCAGCGGTTCCGCATCGTGATCAATAATCACATTCCATTCACAGTGGGGTTCCCGGTCGGCGGGGCGGCGAGGCGGGCGGTGGACCGGGCGCATTCGGGCGCGCGGATTGGTGGCAATCGCGGTGCCGTCAAAGGTGGGGTCTTCAATATCGTGGCACATCACCTTGACCGCCTCGTCGCCCCTGGGCTCGGCCTCCAGCAGCGGACCGCAACTGTTCAACCAGAATCGCCCCTTATCCGGGCCGTAGACCTCAAAGTGAACATCAAAATACTGGTGGGTAAAACCACACTCCAGTTGCAGCCCCTTAAAAATCGTGGCGACGTCTGTACCACCACTAAAGCCCATCGCCCGCTGCATGCGCTGGGTATAAATCGGGCTGGCTCCCAGCCAGTTATCTATGGCCACGGAGAGGTAGGCATCATCGCCGTGATTCATCTTTACCGCCGCGTAACCGGTACGGCTGTTAAACTGTGCCGCCAGCATATATTCCCGGCCTAGCTGGGCTAATTGTGCACGACTATACCCGGACAAATCTTTACTACGCATATGCACTCCTGAAACTATTCTCGAGTAGTGGTTTACTCGCTTGCGCCCCCTGCGTCGGGATCTCCGGCGATTATAAATGTTGCCAGTATGCTGAATACAACCTCTTCCCGTTGGTTTACCATCTCCACCCGGGAGGCGACGATACCGCGGTCCGGCTTACTTTTTGAGCGTCGTGCCAGCTCGATATTGCTGACACAATGAACCGTGTCCCCTGCATAGAGGGGCTTGAGCATCCGCATTTCGTCAAACCCCAGCGAGGCAACGGGCTGTTGGATTGCACCGTTCTCCCACTTGGGAGTAATGATGCAGAAGATCGAAAAAATATGGGCTGAACAGGCGGTCAGGCCGCCGAAAACGGATGCTTTTGCCGCCGTTTCATCGGTATGCCATGGCTGGGGATCCCACTGCCGGGCAAAGCTTATGATTTCGTCACGATCGACCGTATGGGATGCTGTACGAAAGCTATCCCCTACCCGGTATTGCTCAAAATAAAACGGTTTGCCCGCAAGCTCACTACCCATACACAATTCTCCATGGGCGGGCCGGGCCCGCATCTACTTCATATTCGTTACATTAAAGCACGAGATTTGTTGCAATCAAGCCCTGAATAACCGGCGAGTATCCTCGGGCTTGAGTGAGCACTGCCGGACCAGACCGGCTTCGTGAACACCACTGTATTAGCTGTCGATAATGGTATAGTTGTGTGCTGATGTGGCAGATGTCACCACTGTCTGCTCTATCAAAGGAATCGACAATGCAGGGTGAAAACAAGCAAGGGCTACCGCTGTTCACAGACTCCAGGCTGTTGCTCAGCGCGGGCACACTGATCAAGCCCGGCTTCCAGAAGATTGCCGGGAGCCGATGATCAGCGGCCAACGAAGCGGCTAAGCGCTTTTCCCGGCATCCCTGGCCGCCTGTTGCAGTTCCTCCAGCGCCACGGGGATGGCATCTCTCAGTCGCTCTATATCCGGCATGG
>JAUXCW010000302.1 GCA_030618705.1 Gammaproteobacteria bacterium
GTGCTGTATCGCTCAGAATCCGTTGACGGTACGCCGATCGCGGTATCGGGCTGGATCGCAGTCCCCCACCGCAGCATGCCGGATGAGGGTTACCCGATCCTGGCCTTCGCCCATGGAACCACGGGAATGGCTGATCATTGCGCTCCCACCCGTCGTTCCTCACCGGCCGCCACCATCGCCCTGCTCGATCGGTTTCTGGATCGCGGCTTTGTGGTCGCCGCGACCGACTACGAGGGCCTGGGTACTCCCGGTCAGCACCTCTACATCATCGGTCCCAGCGAGGCCCATGGTGTGCTCGATTCGGCAAGGGCCGCGCGAAGCTTCGGCGGCGGCAGTTCCAAAGTCGTTCTGTTCGGCCATTCACAGGGTGGTCATGCGGTGATCATTGCCAACGAGCTGGCTAGCAGCTATTCACCGGATCTTCAGCTTGTCGGCACTATCGGCAGTGGATCCGCTGTATTCGATGATGCGCGGTCTGCTTTCGACTCTCTCAAGGACTCGGACTACAAGGGCTATCTGGTGATGAAGGCGGTGGCGCAAAATGCCGCCTACGGTGACAAGGAATCTCCGCTCTCCCTGTGGTTGACGCCCTACGGCATCGAGGCCGCGCAGGCACTGAATACCATCTGTGTCGGGGAGTTGCCGTCCACCTTCGCCCCGCTGCACAGCTCTGCCCTGTTTGTAGCGGGCGCTCCCAAACCCATGCCGAACCTGGGTTATGATCGCGCCTCTATCCCCGGGTTAAAAGCCGGTGCGTCACCTCTGCTGCTGATTCACGGGCGAGAGGATCGGCAGATTCCGGCCAGTACCATTGCGCCGTGGGTCGAGCGAAGCTGCGCCAGGGGACAAAAGATTTATCTCAAATGGTTTAACACCGGGCACCGGGTTCCCTATATCGACCCGGACGGTGTAGCCGATGTGCTGGTCGACTGGATCGGCGACCGCCTTGCCGGGCGCAGCGCTCCCTCCAGTTGTGCTTCAGTGCCCCGTCCCTGATTTTTTAGTCTTACCGCCCGCCATTGTCTATCCTGTCTCTATGTGACAGTTAACAAGGGCCCGGCTCGATGAGTAAACTGCTGGACCTGGCCGGCCGGGGGTTAACAAGACTCCTCAGGCGGGCCAGGCTTTTTTACTATCGGCGCGGGATTCGGTCCGCCGCTCGGAATAACCCCGCGCTATACGCCCCGGTCGATTCCCGGCTGGAGGCGAGTCATAAAAATTACTGGGGTGTACTGGGGCGTGTGGACTGTGCCTGGCTGCGGCTATACGTAAACCTGTCCGGCATCGAGGATAAAAAATACGTCCCCAACGATATCTATATCGCCATTGTCGAACGGCGGTTGAATGACGGCAATTACAATAGCCTTATCTCCGATAAAAATTATCTCGAAAGGCTGTTCGGTGCGAATAACTTTCCCACTGCTGTGCTCAGGTGTATGTCTGGCGTTTTTCTTGACAGTAATTACAGGATTATCACCGATATCGGGGGTGTGTTGCCGCAATCAGACCTCATTGTAAAACCGTCTGTCGATTCTAAAGGCGGTACCGGGGTTCAGCGGCTGGAGTTTCGCGAGGGGAAACACCGGGCTGCGAGTGGTGCTGAAGTATCCGCAGCGTATCTGGCCGATACCTACGGAGATAACTTTATCGTCCAGCAAGTAGTGCGGCAACATCCCTTTTGTGCCAGCTTTAATCCGGCTTCGGTCAATACCTTCAGGGTCTATATTTACCGCAGTGTTGCCGATGAAACACTACACGTGTTAAAGGTGGTGTTTCGCAACGGGCGTGGCACCAGTGTCGTCGACAATCAGGTGGCGGGTGGCGTATCCTGCGTGGTCAACGCACAGGGTGAATTAGGCCGGTATGCGGTTTCGAAGGAGGGGTGTGTGTTTGAATCACACCCGGATTCTGGCGTGGTTTTTGCCGGCCAGCGTGTTCCGTTTTTTGATCAAATCAAGCACTTGCCCTGTGAGGTGGCCGCGCGGATACCCTCCCACCGGGTTCTGGGCTTTGACATTGCCCTGACCGCCGACAACAAACCGCTTATCGTGGAAATCAATCCCATGGGTATTTCGCTGAACCTGATGCAGGTGGATGGCGGCCCCTTGTTTGGCGATTTCACCGATGAGGTGATCGATTATTGTCTGCGTAATCCCGGGCGGGACAATATGAAGATCATCAGGACCTGATCGATGGTCGGGTTTATCACGTGTCGGTTCAATAGTCTTATGCCCCTGATTTTAATCGTTATTGCTCTGCTGTCGATTGTGGCTTGTGCCTCATCCCCAAGCCAGGTACCGGTGGTGGAGCGCTCGGCAACGGTGCAAGCGCGCCCCGGGGAGCATGAGCTTCCGGTTCATACCGTGGTGGCGGGGGAGACGCTGTCGGGGATAGCTCGCCGCTACGGGGTGAGTGTTCGTGACCTGCGCCGGCACAACCCTGTCGTTGATCCGGATCGCTTGCAGCCGGGCGATCGCTTGTCGATTCCCGCTGGAGGCTCCTCGCCCAGTCCGTCGGCTGTATCGGAGATTGCTCTCGGTTGGCCACTTGCAAAGGTCGACATATCCTCCGCCTACGGTTCCCGCGGGGGCAAACACCGGGGAGTGGATATTGCGGCGAGCAAGGGGACCCGGGTGGTGGCATCGGCAGACGGCGTTGTAATATTTGCCGGGCGACAGAATGGCTACGGGCGGGTGGTAATCCTGCAACATAAAAACAACTACACGACGCTCTACGCGCACCATCGCAAGAACAAGGTCAAAAAAGGTGAGCGGGTGCTGCGTGGGCAAACTATCGCCACTGTCGGCAAGTCGGGCAATGCCAGTGGGGCACATCTTCACTTTGAGTTGCGTCGCGACGACCGAACCCTGGACCCCGCACGCTACCTGTCGCCTCGGCGCTAGAAAGGATGCCCCACCATAACCCACATGTTCGTACTCTCCGGCGAGTGGGCCACGTCGAAGCGCACGATGATGCCCGCCGCGAGGGCGCGTAGCGAGATGCCGACATCGGATTTCCAGTCGCTGAACAAATCACTCGATGTGTAGGACGGGGCGACCCGCCCGCCCTCGGCAAAGGCCACCACCTGAAACCAGTCCAGATTGAGAAAACGCAACCAGGAAACATTCGCGATCGGGTTGTAGCGTATGGTGTAGCGATACTCTGCGGTGGTATAGATTGCGGCTTTGTCGTGAAAGCGATTCTGGTCATAACCGCGCATGCGATAAAAGCCACCGAGGGTCGCACCTTCCATAAAGGGCGGGTTGTTTATCGGGCGAGTGCCGCCCTCAGGATTGGATTGCAGGTCCCAGGTGGGTGAATATGCGGTCCAGGCGTTGAGGGCGACGATGCGCTGGTGGGCGTAGCGGGAAGAGCCCAGGGAAAAGTATTTGCTGGCTTCGAATTCGAAGAAAGTCCATTTGTCCTCGGAATCCAACCAGGCCGGGTCGTGATTGATGGCCGCGTACTGGGAGCTGCCGCGACTCGGGTTGGTGGGGAAATCGGTGTTGTCGTAGAGCAGGCCCAGTTCGAAGGGATGTACCGTGCCGTCGATTTTTTGCTCGTCGTTTTCGTAGCTCTGGTAGCGATTGTACTGTCGTAGTGTCGCCACCGTGACACCGTTGCGCAGGGGATTCCAGTATTTTCCGCCGGTGGCTTCGGAGGTCAGCATTCCCTCGGTGAGTTGATAATCGAGCATGCCGTGTTCTTTTGCCGCGCCGATAGGCAGTGCGTATTCCAGTTTGATGTCGAACCAGTTGTTGGAGCCCCTGGCCTCGATAAAGTCATCGGGGGAAGAATCATTGGAGCCGGGAGGGGCGATACCCGGGGGTACAAAAAAATTGGCCGCCGTATAGGCGCGTTGCCTCGGGTAGTAACCGATCATGCCGATCACGCTGATAAACAGTCGTCGCGACGGTGGAAAGCGATAATCCCATACCCCGCCGGCCATGGCATGGCTTTCCTTACCGCCCATAAAAGTGCCGCCGATGGTCATCTGGTCCTGGTAAAAACCGCGGCGCATACCGCCCACACCGATGACGGTCCCCATGCTTTCGGTGGAAAAGATATAGGGTAGTATCAGGGTTTC
>JAUXCW010000104.1 GCA_030618705.1 Gammaproteobacteria bacterium
ACATCGACTTCCTCGTTCATATCCATGGTGAAGGTCACCATGCCGTCGACGTCTTTAGGGGTCAGTCCGGCGTCGTCCAGTGCGGCCTTACAGGCCTCGGCCGCCAGGGACAGGTCGGAGCGACCTGAATTCTTGGAAAACTCCGTAGAGCCTATGCCGACAATCGCGGCTTTATCTGCAATATTTCCCACCATTGCTCAAGCCTCCTTCGGCAATTCGATTTTGACGGTACCGGACATGTGGGTACCCCATACATTGTTTTCACCTTCCACAGCCACCTCGACAATGCCGCTGTAATCATCCTTGGCTTTGACCTCGCCGGTAACAGTCATGACAAAGCCCGGCAGGTTGGGTGCGCCCAATTTCAGTGAAACACCCTTGATGGTTGAGTCAGGGCCGGCCCAATCGGTGACGAAACGTCCCATAAAACCGTTACTGGTAAGGATATTCATAAAAACATCGGGCAATCCACCGGCCTGTGCCGCCCACTTTTCGTGGTGTACCGGGGTGAAATCCCTGGTGGCGATGGCAGCGCCGGTAATCAGCCCGGATGTAATATCGATTTTAAGGGGTGGCAGTTTATCCCCGACGGCAACATCGCCGTATGCCAGTGTCTGAGTGTTCATCATCTTGTCTCGCTCTGTAATCTATCCACTGTGCGGTCTTATTTCTTGTCAACGGGTAGCGGGTAGAACTGGGGCAGCATGGTCTTTTCATCGACCTGCTCGACTTTACCTTTCACTTTCATGCCGATTGTTACATCTTCCGGTTCACAGCCGACGATATTGGCAATCAGCCGCGTACCTTCGCTGAGAGAGATAACGCCGATGACCAGCGGATAGGGGTAACCCGGGAATTTGGGATAGTGAATCTGGGTAAAGCTGAATACCTCGCCGTCCAGGCTGGATTCAATGGAATCCCACTCCATGGATTGGCACTCGCCACACATGGGGCGGGGTGGATGGCGCAGGGTCTTGCAACTCTTGCAACGCTGGATTAGTACTGCGCCGTTATCGACGGCTTCCCACCACCAGGCGTTGTCGTGACCGCGGGGCGAGGCGATGCGGCTCGGGGTTTCGGGCATGCCATCGTCGCCGCTGTCGTCACTGGCGTCGGCTTCATTGCTGTCATTGGGAATAAACTTCAATACCCTGAATACCAGCTTGCCGATTTCTTCATCATTCTGGTCGGTAAAGGTATAGAGCGTTTCGATAAAGTAACCGATACCTCTTGCAGTGGCTTTTTGTTCGGAGATGCTGTCGATCACACAGTGGGTGGTGACCTGGTCGCCGGGCCGCAGGTCGCGGTAGTACTCCGACGTGGTATTGGTACCTAACACACCAATGAAACCGGAGTCATCGAAGACCTTGTGCAACTCGCGCTGTACGTCCATCTCCGGCTCCTGGCACATAGGGTAACCCTCCATGCTCCATACCTGCAACATGGTCGGCGGTGCTATCAAGCCCCCCTTGCTGGATTTTTCCGCAAACCCGGCGTCGGTGTATACCGGGTTCTCGTCACCCAGTACCTCGCAATAATGACGAATCATCGGTGCGTTGACATCGTCCAGGCCCCGGGTGGGAGCGCTTACCTCACGCCCGACAAAGGCGTGTATTTTTTCTTCAAGATCTTTGCGTTCTTCAGGAGTCATATTGTGTACCGACTGTGTGGCAATAAGTTTAACGGTGGCGGGGCATACCCAGGCCAAAGTTGGCGACCAGTCCGCGTTGAATTTCGTTGACGCCACCGCCAAAGGTATTGGTCAGGCAGCGGCGGTATTCCAGCTCCAGGTCGCCGTAGAGTAAGCTCGCACTGCTGCCTGAACGAACCAGGCTATTGGGGCCGATCACTTCCATTAGCAGGCGAAGAACCACTATCAGCGCCTCGGTGCTGTAGACCTTGGCGCCGGAGGCCAGGGCCGGGTTCATGACTTTGTTTTCCAGCTCCCAGGACATGCGGGAGTTGAGCACCCGGTTGGCTTCCAGCAGGAAATAGGCTTCCGCCAGGTTGCTTTGTACGCTGGTGTCGTCGATGGCGCGTTTGCCGTTGTGCTCCTCCCGGGCCCAGGCCAGGGTGCGCTGGTAACACTTCCAACCGAAGATGGACCAGGAGGCGAGCCCGATGCGTTCGTGGTTGAGTTGGGCCGTAATCAGTTGCCAGCCCTTATTCAACTCGCCGACCAGCATGGAGGCGGGCACACGGACGTTGTCGTAATAGCTCATATTGGTCTTGACGTCACCTACCGTGTGAATGGGCGCGGTCGAAAAGCCCTCCAGTTTGGTATCGACAATAAAAATGCTGATGCCCTTGTGTTTGGATGCGTCCGGGTCGGTGCGGACGGCCAGCCAGATATAGTCGACGCCGTCGGCACCACTGGTAAAGACCTTGGTACCGTTGATGATGTAGTCGTCACCGTCTTTGACCGCGCTGGTGCTCAATGCCGCGAGATCGGTGCCGGCCCCGGGTTCGCTATAGCCGATGGCAAAATGGATTTTACCCGCGGCGATATCGGGCAGAAATTGCTGTTTGTGTTCCTCGCTGCCGAACCCCATTAACGCCGGGCCGACGGTATTGAGGGTGACAAAGGGGACTGGCGCGCCGGCCAGTAAAGCCTCTTCAAAAAACGCCAGTTGATCGGGTTCGGGTCGTCCCTGGCCACCGTATTCCTTGGGCCAGCCCACGGCCATCCAGCCGTCCTTGCCCATTTGGCGAATCAGGCGCTTGTAGGTTGGGCCGGTTTCCGCGCCGCGAATGGACTCGTAGATCTCCGGCGTAATCAGCTTGGCGAAGTAGGCGCGCAATTCCTTGCGCATGGCTTTCTGGTCGTCGCTGTAGTCGATATGCATGCTGGTTCCCTTTGGTCAGCCCGCAAAATTGATCGCCGCGGGCCGGGGGTGGCGCAGGGCATGGCGGGATCACCCTGTTGTGTAAATTGAGGTCCATATAATATTGAATTTAAATTCAATTTCAAGTATTTTATTGCTTATTGAAATCAGAAAGCGACCAGATGGCAGCAAAAAGTGCGAAGGCAGTCAACGGCAGGGCCCGGATACCCGCTCGTAGCGCCCGTGGCGAGAAGGCGCGCGATAAGCTAAAGCAGGCCGCCATGGTGGTACTGGAGCGTGTCGGCTACCACAAGATGCGCATTGCCGATGTCACCGGCGAGGCCGGGGTGGCGGCCGGCCTGTTCTACCATTACTTCCCGGACCTCAAATCCCTGACCCTGGAGGTACTGGAGGATTTTGTCGCCAGTTCCCACGATATCGAAGATATTGAAAAGGATGTGCCACGGGGCGACTGGTACGAGCGGATGCTGGCACACAATTTACTTATCGCACGTGCTTACGCTGAGCGACCGGGGATTACCCGCTGCCTGCTGCAAATGGCGGACGAAGACCCGGGCTTTTCCCGTTTGCTGCGTGAGCACTTTATTGAGCAACTGGGTTGGTTGGTCAAGCAAATGCCCAGGCTGTTCCCCGAGGCCGGGTTGACGGAACACCAGGCATTGATGGTGATATACACCCTGTCCGGTATGGGAGAAACTTTACTCAGGGATTACTTTGTCAATCGGCAGCCCGAATTAACCGCGGGCAATTTAGCTGTAGAAGAGATTACGGAGCTGCTGACGGTAATGCTATACCGGGGTTTGTTTCTGCAGAACCCCCCGGTAGAAAAACTGCGCTATACACGCAACTTGCAATATATGGTCAGAGCTTGAGAGCAATTAAGAATAACGTCATTCATCGTGGTAAGAATAACGTCATTCCAGCGTGATTTTGGCTGGAATCCACAGGCTAAACGGTAACATATCCGCCGCCAGGCTTATCTACAGATCAATCGAATCGAGAGGCAACACCATGGATTTTACCTTCAACGAAGACCAGTCTGCCATCCGCGACCTGGCCGCGCAGATCTTTACCGACAAGGTCACTGATGACTACCTGCTGGAGTACTACAAGGAGGACAAGGTCTATGATGCCGAATTGTGGTCCTTGCTGGCGGAACAGGGTTTGCTGGGGGTTGCCGTTCCCGAGTCGGCCGGCGGCTCCGGTTTGGGCTTTACCGAGCTTTGCCTGGTATTACAGGAGCAGGCTCGTCGGCTGGGGCCGGTGCCCTTATTGAGCAACCTGGTTATGGGCGCATTGCCGCTGGCGGAATTCGGTACCGAGGAGCAACAACAAAAGTGGCTGGCGCCATTGGTAAGGGGCGAACACCAGGTATCAGCTGCACTGGCGGAGCTGGGTATGATCGACGCCGTTGCAGGGCAAGTTGAGGCGACCAAAGAGGGTGAAAGCTGGGTGCTGAACGGCGTACTCCAGGCTGTGCCCTATGGGACCGAGGCCGCCTGTATCCTGGTTCCCGCGGTGGACGGTGACGGCAACCGCTCCATATTTCTGGTGGAGACAGACAATGCCAGCGTCAGTATGGAAGCGCAAAAGGTCGGCCTGGGCGCAATACAAGCGACCCTGAGCCTGTCCAATGTCACAGTGGGTGCTGACGGCGTACTGGGTAATATCGGCCAGGCAAATGAAATCATCAGCTGGATCGAACAGCGTGCCAATACGGCGATCGCCGGGATGCAGGTGGGCACTACCGAAGAGGCGTTGCGTCGCACGGCCGAGTATTCCGGCGAGCGCAAGCAATTTGGTGTGCCTATCGGCAGTTTCCAGGCGGTGGCCATGCGCGCCGCCGATGCCTATATCGATATTGAATCCATTCGCTCCACTTTCTGGCAGGCCATGTGGCGGCTGGACGAGGGGCTGGATGCCGAGCCGGAAGTCCGTGCGGCAAAATACTTTGCCTGCATTGCTGCTCACCGTGTGGTTTGCGCCACGCAGCACCTCCACGGTGGCATCGGTGTCGATGTGGAATTTCCGATTCACCGTTACTTCCTGTTCGCCAAGCACAATGAGTTTATGCTCGGCAGCAGCACCACCCAGATATCTAAAATGGGAGAGTACCTCGCTGCCAATGATGACAGTGGTGTGCGCTGGATGACGGAGTAGGGTGGGGAGCTCGGATCAAACGCCGATGGTCGAATGGATTCGACCAATACCCCCCTCTGGCACCGGTTACCCTGTCACAACTCTTTCTCAAGAGCGTTGATGTCGGTGAACCCGGCTTCCGTCCGCTGCCAGGCGGTGGACTGGGGTGGCTTATCGTAGATCACTTCCTTACCATTCTCCTGGGCAATCCACTGAACCTTGCCTTTGTCGCTGAGTCGTAGCTGCCAGGCGGAACCGGGCAGGGCCTTGCTGACTGCATCGACCATCCTCCCGGACAACTCCTCGCTCTCGATGACCACACCCATCTCGGTATTGATACTGCGCGAGCGTGGATCCCAGTTAAACGAACCGACGAATAGTTTGCTGCGATCGATGGCAAAGGTCTTGGCATGGAGGCCGCGTCGGTCGGTGGGAGCGCCGGGTTGATCGCCGGGCTGCTCGGGGAAGGCCATGATTTCCCACAGCTCGACGCCAAGTTCCAGCAGCGGAACCTGATAGTCTTTGTAACCAGCGTAGACTGCGGTGACATCGGTGGACGCAAGGGAATTGGTCACCACCACGCAGCGCACGCCCTGCTCGCGCAGCTTGCGAAAGCGCTCGATGCCGGAATCACCCGGAACGAAATAGGGCGAAATCACGAACAACTCCTCGCTGGCTTGTTCAGTGAGGTGTAGCAGGAAGCTGCCCAAAACTTCCGGACCCGGTTCCCCGGCGTCGCTGGTTTCACCGTAGGGCAGATCGTTGTGCAGTTGTGCCGGCGCCCAGATCAACTCCTCGCTATTCTCTCCAAACACACGATCGACGATGGTGTGCTGCAGAGCATCGGCATAGGCCGATGTGCTCGCTTTGTGGACCGTTTCTTCGAACCTGTCGTGTAAATATTGTGCGGATTCCTCGCTGTCGTCGGGATCCACAAAGGCCGTTACCGGCACGGTTTCATCGGCATTCCAGTACAGATCAAACTCCGTCGATACTTCGTCGGCGATCGGGCCAATCCCAAGCACATCGAAATCGTGATAGTTGAAATCATCGCTGGCGCCAAAATATTCCACCCCCATATTGCGCCCGCCGACGATGGTGGCGATGTTGTCAAAGGTGATCGACTTGTTGTGCATGCGATGATCCAGGCGATGCAGGTCGGTCGCCATATCGATGCGGGATTTACGGTGGGCGGCAGGATTGGCCAGCCTTATTTCGATGTTGGGATTCGTAGACAGCACGGCGAAGGTTTTTTCGTAGCCCTTGGTGGAAATGTCGTCGAGCAGGATGCGCACGCGAACGCCACGCTCCGCCGCATCGACCAGCTCCTTCATCAGCAACATGCCGGCCATATCGGGAAGGATGTAGTAGTACTGCATATCAATCGCCCTTTCCGCATGACGCGCAAACATCAGCCGTGCGCCCAGCGCTTCAACACCCTGCGACAGGGGATAAAAGCCTGAGCGACCCGGCTGGAGCTGGGGTGCTGCCAACCTGGCCAGCTCGGTATCGGCGGTATCACGGATCGCGGTACTCGGTGGCTTGTCGTAGTCGGTGGGCAAACTGGCACAGGCTACCAGAAAGACGGACAACAACAGGCTGCACAGCTGCAGTATGGGTCGAGGAAGCTTGACGATATTCATTGAAAAATTCCATTTATCAGTCTGAGGAAATGCAAATCAAATCGATTGCCGCGCAACGCGCATCATAATACAACCCTTATTGTACGCTGTCTGCCCCATCAGGAATTGTTCCGCGCCGTTGCCTTCCAGCTGAAATCCTCATAACCCCCAAAGAGTGCTGGCCCGGCACGTTGATAAACAATGGGAGCTGGGGGAAGTGTGTCCAAAAAAACACCATCATCCAAAAGCGGTCAATTATTGAGCAAATGCACCGCGGCAGCGTCAGATTCTGTAAAAAAAACACAGTCTGTTTGCATCGATGATTTCGTCGATGCTATAAAGCACCTCGTTAACTCGAATCAGACATAACCACCAAAGCAGGATTTTGTGCATGGACGCACTGGTCAGCGAGGCGGCGCGACAGGGAATGTCGCGGTCGACTCTATCTCATATCAAACGTCGCGAGCAGGCCATCGTCCTGCATCGCGGCGGTCACATCGATCACGCCATCGAGTTCTATAAAGCCTATTTGAAGCATAATCCCGGGGACGGCAATGTATGGTCGAATCTGGGTGCTTGCCTGCGTACACGGAAAAAGTACCAGTCCGCACTGGCTTGCCACCAACGTGCCCTGTCGATCGAACCCAATAACACGGCGGCGCTGGGGAATCTCGGTAACGTGCTGAAAGACCTTCACCGGCTCGACCAGGCCATCGAAATACAACACAGGGTGGTCGCCAGCAAGCCGGAGGATGTCCAGTCCCTGGTGAACCTCGCCAGTGCATTGCGCGAATATCGGAAATTCGATGAGGCACTTGCCCAACTCGATCTGGCCTGGTCCCTGGAATCTGACAATGCGGCCGTGCGCTGGGAGCGAGGCCAGAATCTATTGCATCTGGGTGAATACCGCGAGGGCTTCGAGGCCTACGAAGCCCGCTGGGAAACCGGCGAGCTTCCCATCGCCGAATTCAGCTGTCCCAGGTGGCAGGGTGAAGCACTCGACGGCAAGCGCATCGTACTCCATGCGGAGCAGGGATACGGCGATACTCTCCTGGCCGCCCGCTATGTACGCATGGTGAAGGAGATGGGCGCCTATGTCGTCCTCCAATGTAAAACGGAACTGCATCGTCTTTTTGCTGGTATTGGTGCCGATCGACTGATTGCGCCACACGAACATTGCGCATTGGTGAATTATCATTGTCCAATGATGAGCCTGATGGCTATATTTAAAACCAGTACCCGCTCCGTGCCGGCTCCCGTTGCCCTGTCGACAGATGCAAGGGCACAGCGAAAGTTTGCCGACCTGGCCCTGATCGCAGCGGATTGCCTGAAGGTGGGAATCGTCTGGTCCGGCAGCGTCACCTTCAAGAACAACGACAACCGGGCGGTATCCCTGGACCGATTTTCTGCCCTGGCGGAAAATAGTGAGTTACGGCTGTTTAGTTTCCAGCAGGGGCCGAAGCTCGATGAACTATACGATAGCGGTGCCGATGCCTTTATCGACAATATCGGTTCGCAGTGCGATGACTTCGCCGATACAGCGGCGGCCCTGGCCCAAATGGACGTGATCGTGATGACAGATTCCAGCCTGGCGCATCTTGCAGGAAGCCTCGGCAAGCCGGTGATCAACTTGCTGCAGTATGTACCCTATTGGATTTACAGCCTGGATGATTCGACGACCCCCTGGTATCCGAGCCATCGCTTGATAAAACAACAACAACCGGGGGAATGGGATTTTGTATTTGAACAGGCTGCCACGGTATTGAAGGCAATGGCGGCCGATAAACACTCGACTCATATGCAAAAGGATTGAGCTGCTGTGCTAACTGACATCCGTATAAAATACGTCATTCCTGCGCAGGCAGAAATCCAGGGATATTTCACGACAGCCATTTTGATCATTACCGCTTTGCTGGTGGGTTGCGATGCCCCTGGTACAGCCCGTTTAAAGGAGCTGTGTGAAACGGAAGGTTATCCCAAGGTGTATGAGAAGGTTTATGCGGCTGGGTATTATGATGATAGGGACGAATGTGGAGGGGCTGTTCTCTTTCTACCCGATCGGGACTACCAATTCATAGAGTGTCGACAATCTCGTAAAATGCCACTGGGGCCGGATAAACCTGGGTTGTACAGGATAAGCAAAGTCGACCCGGATAGTGGATTGTGTGACGAAGAGCTAATGAAGAAATTCGCGAAGTATCCATTGCGGTTGAAAACCCTAACCAATTCCGGTATTTGCCTCTCGGTCAAGGAGATTGACACGCCCACAGCCAAATTTGGCTTGTTTAATGGAAAGAGGACATCGACAAGTTTAGATAATATATTTGAGTCAAAAATAATATCAACTTCGAAATACATCAAAAATCTGGATACTGGAGCTCTGGTTGCCGAAGCCACGACTTTCGGTTTGTATCCAACGCCCGGATTTTCGGTCAGCAGTTTTGAGCGCGTGCTTCACTGCCGAACAGTTGTGCCCGAATTAAGAAAGGTCAACGGATTGGCCACGGTGGATGAGTATATTATTCCAACAACTCCAGGGAAGGAGAAAGACAATGGCAACAATAGAAGAGATATACCAGGCGGCACTGCTCGCTGATTCAGCATATGTTAGCCTTGATTGGCAAGACTTTGTTTCTGGAGGCTGGGATACAGGATCGCCCCAGGATATCGACCCAAGTGCCTACGACCAGGCCGGGGAAGATGAGCAGGATTTCGAAGATCGTAAATGGACCCAGGCCCAATTCGACGCTTTTAGATCTCGATACCAGGTAGTCTACCACCAACCCAATACCCTGAACGGCTTCTCAGCCACTCTGTTCCAGGATGTCGAGACCGGCAAATACACCATCGCATTTCGTGGCACAGAAGACTATATGGACCTGGTGCAGGATATTGCGTTGACAGAGGGTGTCTCGGCACTCAATCCCCTGAGTCAGGAAAACTCCATCGACGAATTCCTGACTAACGCCGGTATCCTCGATGCCGAAGGCGATATCAAAGCTGAATATATCGGCAAGGTCGACTTCACCGGCCATTCCCTGGGCGGATATCTGAGCATATGGGCCGCCTATAAAAACCAGGATTTATTTGACCAGGTTTACACCTTCAATGGCGCCGGAATATCGAGTATCAGTCCCCTTGGCACAATAAGTGCTTTGACTGCAGATATCACCCTCGACGCGTCGGAGCAGGACCGTATTCACAATTTTTACGGCGATGAGTTTTTCGAGGTGGTTTCCAATAAGTATACTTTCTACCGGCCAGGGGAAATAGAGGGAATTTTTATCGAGAGTCGACCAGCGGATACAGTATTGAATCATTCGATGTCGCTGCTGGTCGACTCACTTTCAGTCTACAGGCTATTCGAAAAACTGGACCCGACACTTTCTATCGACTCTGTCACCCGTATACTCTACGCCAGTGACAATATCTCGGATACCTCCCTGAATACCGTCGTGGCGGCGCTTTCCGACAGTCTCGGCGGCCATTTCAATTATGCTACCCAGGACCAGGCGCAGGAATTTTATTCGGCCCTGGATGCTGCGGCTCAAGCGGCCGAAACCAATCCGGCTGATGCATTCAAGCAAATCCGGATTCAAGCCCTTGTCGGTGACGCGGGTTCCCTGGTGGAGCTGGCGGGAGAAAACCATGCCAACCTCCAGGGAAACGCCTACCGTTATGCTCTGCGCAACCTGCTCCCCTATGTATTCACCGCGGGTTTCGAGTCAACCACAATTGCCGATTCTGACTACGATTACAGCAC
>JAUXCW010000119.1 GCA_030618705.1 Gammaproteobacteria bacterium
TCATGTAATAGCGTACTTAAACCAAAGAAGGGAGACTGTTGTGTTTACTGTTCTTATGGCACAGTAAAATGTCCTCCTATTCAACAAGGCAGTAGTTGTTGTGGTTGATTCGTATAACAAGGCCAAGCAACATCAGTCCTGCGCTCCTTGGACAGCTTTGTCATCGCGCTTTTTGTGCATGGCTTCGCCATTATCACACAAAAAACACAACAACAAATCTGCCGTTGTTGGCGGCGGTAGGTTACAGAAGGAGGTCAACTAAGTGTATGAGCCGAGTCAATTTCAGGCAAACGAAGCATGGATTACATTCAAGCTGAATGATGCCCCCGTTTCCACAAACGCAGATGGCGACTTTGATGTGCTCGCTCTAATGGATGCAGCTAGCTGCTTTATTCTAGGCATGGAGTTTGTTAGCGTCGATTCACCAGAGCTATCACAACTGGAGTCCAAGCGTCTGCTGAAAACTGGACAATCTCATAAACAGCAATATCCAAAGACGATCTTCATTCCAACCAATCAGGCGGCAAGTATTCTAAGCGCAGAAGCCGAACTACAGGATATTGCTGTGATTCGTGTCCCGGAAGAGCAACTTTTGGTGTTCATAAGCGAGGCGCGCCAGGGTTTTCAGGAACATGTTAGTGGAGGGAAGATTCAGTGAAGCCTAATAAGGCAAATTCACTCGGGCGGCCAAAAGCTGCGCAGCTTTGCTCTGCACCTTTTGGCCGCCGGTGATTTGCGATGTTCTGTGTAATCTGATCGGAAGGAGCGAAGAATGAAAACTATGACATGCCAGCAACTAGGAGGCGCTTGTGATCTGGAATTTAGCGCCAACACATTTGAAGAGATGGCCGAACTCAGCAAAAAGCATGGAATGGAAATGCATCAAAAAAATGATGCCTCACATTTAGAAGCTATGCAAAGAATGGGTGCGCTAATGAAAAACCCTGAAGATATGGAAAAGTGGTATGAGTCAAAACGCGAAGAGTTTGAAACCCTTCCAGAAAGTTAGCTACATGATTAACCGAATACACATAACTGTCACCGATCATCGTAGTGGCCACCAATTGCGAAAATATATATGCAGCGGTCATCGAACTTATAGATGAGTCGATCCTTTTGGGAGATTCTTCTTGACCAGAGGCCAGTGAGATTATGCTCCAGCCTTTCGGGCTTTCCGATTCCGGTGGCGGGATCTCCGCGGAGCATTTCTTTGAGTATCTTGCAGAGAGCCTTGTGCAGTTTTTTATCCATCTCGCGAATTTGTTCATATGCGGCCCAGGAGTTGCCCTCAAATACCGGTGATCTCATCCAATTCGTCCTGACCAGGTTGATATCCAGCGTCCTTATTGTGGGTTTGCAAAGAGTTCGCGATTTGTTTCATCAAGTCTTTGTTCTGAAGTACGTACAAGGTTTCCTGCTCTCGCTCCCAGTCATCAGCACTGATCACGACGAAATCCTCGCCGGACCTGCGAGTAACTTTGAGAGGGGTATGTTCCGCAACTATTTGTTCTACAAAGGTTTTTAAATTGTCCCTGAACTTATTTACACTTACACTATCCATCATGGCGCCTACACGTAAACGTACGGGAATGCCGTACATTCTAGCAAAATGCCTTAACAAGGCAAGGCAACAGGCGTTGTCGTTAATCTACACAAGATGATTAATGGGGATTAACCCGCTGGGGGCTTGCGCCCCATATTTTTATACCCATGACGGGCGTACCAAGTCCATCAATTGGATGCAAAAAACCTGCCGACTTTTTATCCCCACGCTGTTGCGTGGAGCCATTTATGGTGGGTATTATGTTCCCGTCGGAAATTATCGCTATATTCAAGCTGGGTAATTCGGATAGAATATTTAACCTTCACCAACAATATGAGTAAATACAATGAGCAAAGGCACAGTAAAGTGGTTCAATCCAGATAAAGGTTTTGGTTTTATTACCCCTGAAGACGGCGGCAAGGATCTTTTTGTTCACCATTCAGAAATCCAAAGTGGCGGCGGTTTTGCAACTCTAAATGATGGCCAGGCTGTAGAGTATGAAGTTGGCCAAGGCCAAAAAGGCCCTTGTGCAAATAAAGTCGTAGCAGTGTAGCAAAATAAGAACATTACAAAAATTGGGGACGCTACCCTTTTCCCCTTTTGGGGGGGGAGGGTAGCGTCCTCAATTTCCCCTAAAGGGTAGCGTCCCCAATTTCCTCAATTTCCCAAAACGACCCATTATAGTCATTAAGAATTATTTGCGATTAACCTCTGAAGGGGCAGGGTGAGAAACGGTCATCACTTCATAACCCACACCATCGGGCAGATCTCTTGGTGCTCAGGGTATTAACTTGTCAGTATCCTGTAAACCACTATTACGCCACTGCATCGCCCCGAGAACAATCAAGCGCAGTTGCTTTTCGCCCGTTTCTATCAGTTCGGCATCGCCTTCTCCGCGGCGGCGTGCCAACAACAGTTGTTCGACGATGTGGGTCATGGAGCCAATCATCAGGCTGGCGAGCATCTGTAGGTCCTCATTGGTCCACTTATCCACCGCGAAATAACGCGCCAGGTCGATAGCCAATTCGCTGATCAGCAGCTTGTGTTCATGGTCGATTTCATCGCGGATTACCGCCACGCCACCGAAGCGTTCACGCGTGATGAATTGGAACTGTCTGCGGTTATCTCGTACGTAAGTGACGAAAGTCTCCACCGACCTGCGGACAATGATATTGTCGAGCGAAGGGGTGGCGCGCACCGCCTTGAGCAGTTGGCGAAGGGTCTTGAACGAGCTGCCGACCAATTCCAACCCCAGTGAATCCATATCCGGGAAGTGACGATAAAAAGCCGAGGGGTTGATGCCGACTTCGCCGGTCACCTTACGCAAGCTGATTGCATCGAAGCTTTTGTCCCGGTCCATCAGCTCGAGCACAGCATTGAGCAGCGCCTGCCGAGTATCGACTAGCTTGTTATCATGGCTGCGATGGCGCTTCTGGGGACGGCTCATAATTTTATCGTTCCCTTTTATTTTCTGCAAAAAGTGTACATATGTTCACTGAAGTGTACCAGACTTTCCTGCCTCTGCCTGCTTTACAATAAAATACCGCCCTACATGTAGTGATCTCCGGCATTCATGCTGTTTGATACGCTTTGCTGACAGAAACAGATATTTAGTGTACAAGTGTTGACATTCTAATTTGAAACGCTTATTGTGTACAACTGTTCACTAACAGGTTTGCGGCGGTCCTCCGACCAGCGGCAACAAACAAAGGAGGCCGGCAACATCGACCTCCAACACAAAGCTGAAGGCAGTTGCCTTTCGGATACTTTAACTAGGAGAGCATCATGGAGCTTTCAACATTTTATATAGCCCTGGTTTTTTTGGTACCAGCAGTACTGGCATTTACCCTACTGAGTGCAATGACTATCGATTTTGCAGGAGCCGTTGAGGCCAAGCCTAAAACTACTTCGACTGCAAAAAGAAAAGTTGTTATCAACCGCGTCAAGGACGATATCGGCCGTTATGCAGCGATATGACATGCCGCGACCAGTGTTTTATCAGCCCTGCGATAGCCGGTAGCAGCAGCCCTTACTCCCGACTGCGGTAAGCTGATAAACCACCAGGTCGAAACGAAAATTAACGCCTGACAGCGAATTCAGAAAGTGCTTTGCTTGTAGTAGACTCGCCGCAAAAGGGCGCTTATTTCGCCTATCCCCAATACATTAAACGATGTCCGCTTTTACCAGTCCTACACTCCTATAGAGTCCGAATTGGCACATTTCAGTCGTTCCCTCCAGCCTTAAACTCCTTGTCCGTTGGTCCGCTATATAATGGTGAGCGGTCGTCAATCCTTGGTCACACTCCCGCACTAAGAATTTTCTGCTAAATAGCCAAACAGTTTATTCACCAGAGATCTCATCATTCATAACGGTATATTATTACAGCATAATGAGTTTTTATTTCGTGTTGAAAAGGAGTTCACCATGCAGGTAGCCAGGCTCATTTCTGGTGCGGGAGTACCTGCGCCAGGGTTGGAGGGCGTATCGTTTCAACAACTGCGCGTGGCGCTTTGGGCACTAACGCTTGTTGCCCAGCAGGGAGCCGAGCAGGCCGCGCACCAGTTGCCGCCCCAGTTGACTGCCGATACTGCGGGCCGCGCTATTCAGCATGGCCTCCGCGGCACTCTGGCGCCGCCGGCCGGGCTTTTTGCCTGGGGGTTTTTCCGCGTCCTGCATCCTGGCTTTTTCCTCGGCCCTGGCTTTGAGTAGCTCGTAGGCTGATTCCCGGTCCACCTCCTGGTCGTAGCGATCCCTCAGGGGGGAGCGCGACAAGTGTTCACTGCGCTCTGCCTCGCTAAGGGGGCCGATGCGCGATTGCGGCGGCGCGATCAGTACCCGTTGCACCGGCTCCGGCTGTCCCTTTTCATTCAGTACGGATACCAGCGCCTCTCCCACGCCCAGTTCGGTAATCACCGTTTCCGTGTCGAGGGCCGGGTTGCTGCGAAAGGTCTGGGCCGCCGCGCGTACGGCTTTCTGGTCCCGGGGGGTAAAGGCGCGTAGCGCGTGTTGAAAGCGATTGCCCAGTTGGCCCAGCACCGAATCCGGTATGTCCAGGGGGTTCTGGCTGACGAAGTAGATACCGACGCCCTTGGAGCGGATCAGTCGCACCACTTGCTCGATCTTGTCCAGCAGGGCGTCCGGGGCGTTGTCGAACAGTAGATGCGCCTCGTCGAAAAAGAACACCAGCCGGGGCTTGTCGGGGTCGCCGACCTCGGGCAATTGTTCGAACAGTTCCGAGATCAGCCACAGCAGGAACATGGCATAGAGTCGGGGTTCGCTCATCAGGGAGGTGGCGTCGAGAATGCTGATAACGCCGTTGCCGGAAAAATCCGTTTGCATCAGGTCCCGCAATTCGATCGCCGGTTCGCCGAAAAACTGGTCCGCTCCCTGTTGTTCGAGCACCAGCAGGCGTCGCTGGATCGCGGCGACACTGGAGGAGCTCATGCTGCCGTACTCGTCGCGCAGGGTGGCGGCGTTCTTCGATACCCAGCTCAGCATCGCGCGCAGGTCCTTCATATCCAGTAGCAGCAGGCCCTGGTCGTCGGCGATCTTGAAGGTCGCATAGAGTATGCCGCTCTGGGTGTCGTTGAGTTGCAGCAGGGCGGATAGCAAAAGCGGCCCCATATCCGACACGGTGGCGCGAATGGGGTGGCCCCGTTTACCGTAGAGGTCCCACAGAACGGTGGGGTAGGCGCGGGGCTGGTAGCCTGACAGGCCCAGTGTCGATACGCGCTGGGCAATCTTGTCGTTGCTGACCATGGGTTTTGCCAGGCCGGACAGGTCGCCTTTGACGTCGGACATAAAGACCGGAACCCCCGCTGCCGAGAAACCCTCCGCCAGGCGCTGCAGGGTCACGGTTTTTCCCGTCCCGGTGGCGCCGGCGATGAGGCCATGCCGGTTGGCCATGGCCAGTGGCAGCTCGATTCGCGTGTCGGAATTGCCGCCGACGATAGTGGGCTGTACCGGCATGGCTCTCGTCTCCGTGGTAAGCGGTGGTGGGCTCTTTCAGTTAGCCGGTGTGAGTGCGCCAGGTGTCGTGCTTACTGGTTCCGGGGCGTTTCTTGCGGCGGGCTGTTGGTTTCCCCGGCTCAGCGGGTTGCAGTTCTTGATGGTGACCTTACCCTCCAGCACGTTGCCCCTGGAGACCTCCTGGAATATGCAAGTATTCTTTTCCGGATCGTAGTTTTCGATCCACATATTGTCGCCTTTCCAGGTTGTGGTGATATGGCGCTGGCCTTTGGGGACGGATACGTTCATCACTCCGCCGTAGCGTTTGACGAAGACTTGCTGGTAGTGAAAGTAGTAGGCGGCCCAGCCGACCAGCAGGATCAGTGCGGTAGTGCCAAGGGCCGTTTTCCAACTGTCCATTTTGCCGCCGACCACAAATAGTACGGCGATAACCAGGCCGATGATGCAGCCCCAGTAGAGATAGGTGATCATGTTAGTGCTCCCCGTTTGATATGTCCTTAGCTTCCGCTGTACCCCGGAGGGAGACCAAGAATATCAGGATATGCCGGCTTGTGTTAACCATTGCTGAAGTTGTTGCATCGACAGCGCGCCGGAAACCCGCTGTTGCTCGCGGCCGTCGCGAAACAGGATAAGCGTGGGGATGCTGCGAATCTGCCACTGTCCGGCCAGGCCCGATTCCTGCTCGGTATTGAGTTTGCCCAGGCGAAGGCGCGGTTCATAGAGCTGCGCGGCCTGTTCGAACACGGGCGCGAAGCTGCGACAGGGGCCGCACCATGGCGCCCAGCAATCCACCAGCAGGGGAAGCGCGGCACTGCCGGTCAGGGCAGCGCTATTCGCGGCGTTCAACTCCAGGGGTTTACCCTCGAACAGGGGGGTTTTACAGCGGCCACAGCGGGGATTCTCCTGCAGGCGATCCTGGGGAAGGCGGTTGCCGGCGCCGCAATGAGCACAGCTGATAATCAGTGAATTATCCATGCTACTGAATATGCGGGCGCGACGGCGGTTTTCAAGCGGCCTGGGCCAATTGCTCGGCGCGGTTCACCGCTTGCAGGATGGCGAGCATGGAGGCCTCCACAATATCGCTGCTACTGGCGACGCCGCTGTGGCGCTGCCCGGCAATACTCGCCTGCACATAGGCCATCGCCCTGTCATCGCTGCTATGCCCCAGGCTGTGCTCACTGAACTCGATCACTACAATCGCCAGCTGCAAATGTCGCTGCAGGGCGCTTACAAAAGCATCGACAACGCCGCTGCCGGAAGCGCTGAGTTGCAGCTCACGGCCCCGATAGTTCATGGATACCTCGACAACATCCGCCTCCCCCCGTCGCTGCGCCTGGTATCCGGATAATTGCCAGGGTCCCCGCTGTTGCAGATAGTGCTGCTGGAATAACTGCCACAGCTGAGCGGCGGAGATCTCCGACTGACTCTCTTGCACATGGCGCTGTACCTGGCTGCTGAACTCAATCTGTAACCAGCGCGGCATCTCGATGCCGTGCTCCTGCTCCAGTACCCAGGCGATGCCGCCCTTGCCGGACTGGCTGTTGATGCGGATCAGCTCCTGGTAGGAGCGGCCGATATCCCGGGGGTCGATAGGTAAGTAGGCCACCTCCCAGGCTTGCCCGGGGCGATAGTGGGTAAGGCACTTTCGGATCGCATCCTGGTGGCTACCGGAAAACGCGGTGTAGACCAGCTCTCCCGCATAGGGGTGACGCGGGTGCAGCGGTATGCGGGTGCAGTCCTGCACAGTGCGAATCATTTCGTCCATGGCGGACAGGTCCAGCCCCGGGTCGATGCCCTGTGAGTACAGGTTCATCGCCATGGTGACGATATCCATATTGCCGGTGCGCTCGCCATTTCCCAGCAGCGTGCCCTCGACCCGGTCGGCGCCGGCCATGACGCCGAGCTCCGCGGCGGCAACGGCACAGCCCCGGTCGTTATGGGTGTGCAGGCTGATGATCATCGCCTCCCGATTGGGTATGTGGTCACAGAACCACTCTATCTGGTCGGCATAAATATTCGGCGTGCTCATTTCCACCGTCGCCGGCAAATTGATGATGATTGGCCGCTCGGGGGTGGCGCGCCATACCCCGGCGACGGCATCACAGACCTCAACCGCGAAGTCCAGCTCGGTGCCGGTGAAGCTCTCGGGAGAGTACTGGAACATCCACCGGGTTTCCGGCTGCTGCCCGGCGCAGGCCGCGACCATAGTCGCGCCTTTTACCGCGATATCGATGATGCCCTGGCGATCCTGCTTGAACACCATGGCTCGCTGTGCCGTTGAGGTGGAGTTGTACAGGTGCATGATCGCCCGCGGCGCGCCACGCAGGGCCTCGAAACTGCGTTCGATCAACTCCTGGCGGGCCTGGGTCAATACCTGGATGGTGACATCGGCGGGGATCATGTCCTGTTCGATCAGGCGGCGGACAAAGGCGAAGTCCTCATCCGAGGCCGCGGGAAAGCCCACTTCGATCTGTTTGAAACCCAGGCGCAGCAATTGCTCGAACAGCCGGGTCTTGCGATCCACCGTCATCGGTTCGACCAGCGCCTGGTTGCCGTCGCGCAGGTCCACCGCACACCACTGGGGCGCACGCTCGATCTGGCGATCCGGCCAGCGTCGCCGGGCCATGGTTATCGGCGGAAACGGGCGGTACTTGCGATGGTCGAATTGATGATCGAATTGATGGTCGAATGGCTGCATGGTCGTTCTCCTTTTCAGTCCGGGTAAAGTAGCCCTGGCCCGCCCACGGATCCCTCGCTGCACCGCTTTTGTGAAGCGGTGTGTCCGTCGCTGCCGGTGCCGCCCGGGTAGGGTGCTCGACTGGTGACGGGACAGCGGGCTGAAGGCCGACTACGGAGAGAATTATAGTGCTACGATCGGAGAGAATGATTGCAAATATGCCATGAAATCCCAGATAAAGTTATATAAAATGCTATTAAATGATATTTAAATAGTGAATAAAGCTATGATGATATATCATTAAGAGATATTCCACTTGAGGGGTAATCGTGAAGCTCGACCGAACCGACCGCCGTATCCTGCGCTTGATGCAAGACAATAGTCGTATCAGTAACCTCGAGCTGGCGGAGCGTGTGGGCCTGTCGCCCACACCCTGCTCGCGGCGGGTCAAGCGCCTGGAGGAGAGCGGCCTGATCGAAGGCCATGTCACCCTGCTCAACCAGTCCATGCTGGGGCTGAAGCTGACCGCCATCATCAGCATCAGTATGGATCGCCACACCCCGGAGCGTTTTGCCAACTTCGAAGCGAAGATCAGGGACTTTCCCGAGGTGATCGAGTGCAGCATCGTCACCGGGCAGGCGGCCGACTATTTACTCAAGGCCGTGTTGCCCGATATGGAACACTATGAAGAGTTTCTCCTCGGCCGCCTGACCCGCATCGAGGGTGTCACCGGCGTCCATTCCAGCTTCGTACTGCGGCGGGTTATCGACAGCACCGCTTTGCCCCTGCTCGATCACATCGAGTGAAGTGCCTCATCGGCTATACGCTGCTCGTGCTGTCCTGTATTGCGTGGAGCCTGTTGTTGGCGGTGCCTTTCCTGCCCTTGGGCGCGGAGAGCAAGATCGCCTGGGGCGCGGGGCTGTATATCTTCGGCCAGGTCACCTGGTTTGGCTGCCTGCCGTTTCTGGGCCGGGAGTTTATCGAGCGCATCCGGCGCCTATGGGATAAGGCAAAGGATTGCTTGTTGCGGCGGTAGCGTTGTTATTTTTCCGGCTGCCAATCCGCTCCGTCCTGAATGGCACTTACTTAAGAGCAAAGCCGACAAGACAATGCATTTATATTATTGCAGTTGGGCAAGGAACCGAGGCTCCCAGCCCAGGACGCGCCGTGAATACATCCATGTAGGCTCGGGCGCCGGGTCCAACCGGCGCACGGTCCTGCTCTGGAATCCCCGGTTCCTCCGTCATATCGCTTAAGTAAGTGCCATTACGCTCCGTCCTATTTTATCTCGTAGTGGATCGTAACGCTGGCTCGCACCGGCACCTCGCCGGCCTGGATCGGCGGTGCAAGGTCGGCGGCCATGGTGCGCATCCTGTTGTCCTGGCGTACTGGTATCGGGCTGACGCTGCTGTTGTCCAGGGACAGGCTGAG
>JAUXCW010000003.1 GCA_030618705.1 Gammaproteobacteria bacterium
ACAGGCGTGCTGATTTCGAGTCCCTGTTCGCCAGTCTGGAAGGTTTTGGCATCAAGCGAGATACGCTCTACTTGAGCTGGGACTTCACCGTCGCCTCCACCACCAACACCACCCGCCGCATCTTGCATATGCGAGATAGCTCCCTCGCGAACCTCGCCGCAGCCGCACCAGCGATAAGCATCGACAGTGTGGAGGAAAATACCGTGGCGGAAGACCCCAATTGGGCCAGGTTTATCAAAGGCACTATCACCGTGCCGAATTTCCTCGATAGCGTCGATGGCGCCAGCGGCTCGAGATTGAATTATGCCGACAGTGACCCCGATGCACTGCCGGCGCAGTTTAACGGCGATGGCATGGTGGAAGTCCCCTTTGATTGCGGGATTCCCCACGCGGCGTTGGCCGATGCGGGGGTCGGCACGGTAGATACCCGCGCGGTGGTGGTCGGGCACGGCTTGTTCGGCTCGCGAGAAATGGTCGCCCGCTTTGGAGAGATGGCCCAGGAGCAGAACCTGTTTCTTTGCGGCATGGACTGGTGGGGAATGTCGTCCGCGGACTTCGGCACGACCTCCAACATCCTCGGCAATATCAACCTGTTCCCCTCCCTCCCCGACCGGCTGCAACAGAGCTTCCTCAATATCATATTCCTGTCAGAGACCATGGTCAGGGCCGGTGGCTTCCAGGCGATGACTGAGTTCCAGAACGGCGCCGGGGTCGCCTTGTTCAAAACCGGCGAAGTGCATTTCGACGGTGTCTCCCAGGGTGCGGTACTCGGCGGGGCGCTTAGCGCCCTCAATCCCAACTTCAAGCGCACGGTACTCAATGTCGCCGGAACACGATTCAGTTTTTTATTGCGCCGCAGCAACGCCTGGAGCGATTACTCCAAAGTCTTCGATCCGGCCTATCCCGATGAGCTGGAACAACCGCTCATATTGTCGCTGACACAAATGCTGTGGGACCGGGCCGAAAACAATGGCTACGTCAACCATCTTACCCGTAACCCACTGCCCGGCAGCGGCCTCACCCGGGTATTGATACACGTGGCGCTCGGGGACCAGACGGTAACGGAAACCAGTTCCGAAATACTGTCGCGTACACTCCAGGTTCAACGGCACAATCCCACCATCGTCGAGGGCAGGCACATCGCGGTCGAGCCCTATGTCGGCATCGAACCCATTTCGACCTATCCCCACGTGGGCAACGCGCTGGTGGTCTGGGACTCGGGGCCGTTCCCCACCGGGGGACATGACGGTACGCCACTGCAAACCGGCACCAACCAGCCGCAAACCGAGGGCTACAATACCCACGCCATGCCGTTTTTCCAACGGGAGGCCCGCAATCAGAAAGCCCTTTTCTGGCGTAGCGGCCAGGTGGAAAACGTGTGCGGTGCAGCCCCGTGCTACGGCGACGGCTACGACGGAACTCCCGGGGAGTACACGGCGCCGTAGTTTCTTCTGATCGCCCTATTCGGCATCGACATGGCGAGCGACCCAAATTCGCCCGCCCGCCGGGGGCGGCATTCACCTATTGTCACCGCCCACTGTTTCTCGTTATGCTTCCAGGTCGCGTATACAGTTAAAGGACAAGACTATGCAACAGCTAAGTGGCCAGGATGCGATGTTCCTCCATGTCGAGCTCGACGGGCTGCCCCAGCACATCGGCGGTGTCAGTATCTACGACCAGTCCACCGCCCCCGGCGGCAAGGTGCGCTTTAAACAGATTCTCGCATTGCTGAAAAGTCGCTTGCATCTCTCGCCGATCTTTCGCCGCAAACTGCTCACTGTGCCCTGGGGGCTGGATCGGCCCTACTGGATCGAAGACCCCGATTTCGACCTTGAGTACCATGTCAGGCATATTGCCTTACCCGCCCCGGGGGATTGGCGACAACTGTGTATATTGAATTCGCGCCTGCACTCGCAGCCCCTGGTTCGCGATAAACCGCTTTGGGAGATGTATGTCATCGAAGGGCTCAACAATGTCGAAGGCCTGCCGCCAAATTGCTTTGCTGTTATGACGAAAATACACCACGCCGCCATGGACGGCGCCTCGGGAGCGCAGATGTTCGGGCTGATACACGACCTCAGCCCGGAAGTACAAGAGGTAGAACCCGGTCCGCTGCACACCGAGAGACAGCCCAATAATATTGAACTGCTCACCCGCGCCTACGTCAACGGGCTGCGCAAACCCAAACAGGTATACAAGCTTTTACAGCAAGCCGCTCCCGCTTTCAGGCGGATTCGTCAAGGCAAGACAAAGCAAGACTTCAAAAGCCTGGAAGACAAACAGACAACCCGCTTCCAGGGAGATATATCCCCCCATCGTGTGGTCGACTCGGCAAAGTTTGATTTTCAACAGATACGCGCCATCAAGAATAGCCAACCGGGCACGACGGTGAACGATGTCATGCTGACTATCGTTTCCGGCGCACTGCGCCAGTACCTGGCCAGCAAGAATGAGCTGCCGGAGCAAACCCTGGTCACTGGCTGCCCCATCGATGTTCGCTCCGAAGACGAGCGCAATGCAGGTGGCAACATGGTCGGCTTTATGAATGTTTCCCTGTGCTCCGACATCGAGGATCCGGCTGAGCGCATGGCTGCCATCCATCAGGAGGCCGTCGAGGCCAAGGCCTACGCCCAGGCTCTGGGCCCACGCATCATGATGGATCTGACGGACGTCATTCCCGGCAATGTACTCTCTCTTGCCCTCAGGGGAGCCGCTGCCACCAATTTGACCCAGGCCAATGTGGTTCACAACACCATCGTCACCAATGTTCCTGGCGCCCCGTTCCAGCTCTATTTTTGCGGGGCGCGATTGGTCGACGCCATCAGTTTTGGCCCGTTACTACCCAATGTCGGCCTGTTTCATATCGTCTACAGCTCGGTAATGAATAAGCAGGGCACTATCAGTATTTCGATTACCGCCGATCGCAATATGATGCCCGACCCCGCTTTTTATACCCAGTGTCTGCTGGATTCATTCGCCCTGCTGGAACAGGCGACCCTCGGCACCCGCAAGCGAAAAAAGTCTTCTACCACTAAGCGCAAAAAGGCGCCGGCAAAAAGCCGCACTCAAGCCGCCCGCAAAGCCGCCGCCAGGCCCCGCAGCAAGTCTGCCACCAGCGTAAAACCCAAGGCCAAGCCCAGGGCCAGGTCAAAAACCAGGGCGAAGGCCGGCGCATAATTAAAATGCGCCGGGGCCAGGCTCTCGATCACCCGGAGATGACAGTTGCCCGCTACTGAATACACCGAGCACCTCGACATTATCGATGTCGGGGTTCAGGAAAACGGCGATTACTGCGTCGAAATTCGCTTGCAGCCCCTGCACCTGAGTCGAGCGGGCCTGGTTCACGGTGGCATGGTATTCACCCTGCTCGATGCCGCCATGGGCCGTGCGGTTATCCACACGCTGGAACCCGGATTCACCAGCCCCACCATCGAGATGAAAATAAATTTTTTTCGCCCTGCCGATAGCGGTATGCTCCTCGCCCGGGGCAGAATCATCAACCGCAGCAAACAGCTCTGCTATGCGGAGGGCGAAGTTCGCAGCGGTGCCGACAAGTTGATTGCCCGCGCCACCGGCACCTTTTTTATCAAACCGCTTTGACCCTCATCCCGCAATTGTAAATAATCAGGCAAAGCGGGAATGTCAATTGCCACCGATGCTCGTTACTATCGCTCTATGGTTTTAATGGACTAAAACTACTGCACAGGGATGTCATGCCTCACCTGGTAGATTACCGTAATGGACGAGAGTCGGCCTTTGCCTGCCTGGCACTGATCGCACACTTTCACCAGATAGCCGCCGATCCGGCTCAACTGCTCCACGAGTTCGGGGGAGTCGATCCCACACCGGGCACCGATGAATTACTCCGTTGCGCGAAAGGACTCGGACTGAAAACCCGGCTTTTCCGCAATCTGGAAACGAAGAAGCTCTCGACCGCGCCACTGCCGGCGATTGCGCGGATGAGCGACGGCCATTTCGTCGTCATCGCCAAATTTGGCGGCGATAAAATCCTCTTGCAGGACCCCCGGGAACAGCGCCCGCAGAGCGTACCCCTGCAACTGTTCGAGAAAAACTGGACCGGCGAGTTACTCCTCCTTACTCACCGACACCGCCCCGCAAAGGCGACCGGACGCTTCAATATCCGCTGGTTCCTGCCCACCATGTACAAGTACCGGCGCTATTTCGGCGAGGTCTTACTGGCATCGTTTTTCCTCCAGCTGTTCGCCCTGGCGACTCCCCTATTTTTCCAGGTTGTCATCGACAAGGTGCTGGTACACGGCGGGCTCACAACCCTCGACGTCCTCGCCGTGGGCTTGCTCGCAATTTCCGTCTTCGAGGTGCTTTTAACCACGCTGCGTAATTTTTTACTGGCACATACCAGTAACAGAATCGACGTAACACTAGGCGCAAAGTTGTTTCAGCACCTGCTCTGCCTGCCCACCAGTTATTTTAAAGCCAGGTGTGTAGGAGACACCGTGGCCCGCGTCAGGGAACTCGACACGATTCGCCAGCTGATAACCGGGTCCAGCCTGACGGTGGTGATCGACCTGCTGTTCACTGTCATCTTTTTCGTGCTCATGTATTGCTACAGCCCGCGACTGTTCCTCATCGTGTTGTTGTCCCTGCCGTTCTACATCGTTCTTTCCCTGATACTGACGCCCCTGCTGCGCGACAAACTGCAGAAAAAGTTCCAACGCGGGGCCGAAAACCAGGCGTTCCTGGTGGAAGCGGTGCACGGCATCGATACCGTTAAATCCATGGCGGTAGAGCCCCAGATGCAGCGCCACTGGGAAAACCAGCTCGCCGCCTATGTCAGTGCCTCTTTCAGTGCCAGCAAACTCGGCAACATAGGCAGCCAATTGGCCGGCCTGGTCAGCAAACTCTGTAGCATCCTGATCCTCTGGTCGGGCGCGACACTGGTCATAGGGGGTTCACTGTCGGTCGGGCAGTTAATCGCTTTTAATATGTTCGCCGCAAGGGTCAGCGCTCCGGTGTTGCGCCTGGTGCAGCTATGGCAGGATTTCCAGCAGGCCGGAATAGCCATTGAAAGGCTCGGCGATATTCTCAACGCCCCGACAGAGCCGGGCTATAACCCAAATCGGAACTCCCTGCCACGACTGCAGGGCTGCATCGAACTCGATCACGTCAGCTTCCGCTACCAGGCGGATAGCAGTGACGTCTTGCAGGACATCAGCGTGCGGCTGGAGGCAGGTGAAGTCGTGGGTATCGTCGGCCAATCCGGCTCGGGCAAAAGCACCTTGACCAACTTGATTCAACGACTCTATACCCCCTGCCAGGGGCGCGTGAGTATCGACGGTATCGACCTGGCGCTGGTCCAGACCGCCTGGTTGCGCCGCCAGATTGGTGTGGTACAGCAGGAGAGCTTTTTGTTTAATCGCAGCGTAAGGGAAAACATAGCGCTGGTGAATCCGGATACCGGTCTGGAGACAATCATCGCCGCGGCAAAAATAGCCGGCGCCCATGAATTTATCTGCGAGTTACCCGAGGGTTACGACACCCTTGTCGGCGAACAGGGCGGCAGGCTCTCAGGCGGTCAAAAACAGCGCCTCGCTATCGCACGCGCCCTGATCGAGGATCCACGCATCCTGATATTCGACGAGGCCACCAGCGCGCTCGATTACGAATCGGAATTTAAAATACAGCAGAATATGAACAGTATCTGTAAAGACCGCACGGTACTGATAGTGGCCCATCGCCTGTCGACGGTGCGCCATGCGGATCGAATCCTGGTGATGGACAAGGGCCGAATCGTCGAGCAGGGGAGTCACCAACAACTCCTCGCCCGCGGGGGAATCTACGCCAGGCTTTATGCCTACCAGGGCGGGCTCGCGGAACGGGCTTAGCGCTGTAGGGCAAAATTTATTTGTTTCGATTAAGTAAGCACCACTGGATCCAGTGGTTGTAAATATCACGGGAATAGAGCATGTCAGCACAGGATCATCAAGGTAGTAAGAAAATCGAGCGGGCTGGCGACGACAAGCAATTCTATGCGTTTCTCCCCGCGGCTATCGAAATCGAGCGAACGCCCCCACCCGTCTATAGCCGGCTAATTCTCTGGGGTATTCTCAGCCTGGTGGTATTGAGCCTGGCATGGGCCTGGTTCGGCAGGGTGGATATCGTCGCGGTAGCGCCGGGAAAAATCATTCCATTGGGGCAGGTAAAAATTATCCAGCCAGCCGAACGTGGCGTCATCAACCACATCCATGTGCGTGAGGGCCAGGCGGTAAAAGCCGGCGATGTGTTGCTCAGCCTGGATGCCGCGTCGATCGATGCGGACGTCAAACGCCTTGGCCACGACTTGAATGAAGCCCGGGCGCTATGGTTAATCGAATCGGCCTACAGGCAATACATCGAGAATCCCCATGACAGGCCCAGCGGGCCCGACGAGTTGGCAACCATGGCACGAACCCTGGACCTGCCCATGCCCATCGAGAACATCGAACATGCGAGCCTTGTACTGGAAGAACGAGTGGCGGAGTACCGGTCGGGGCTCGCCGTTCTGGCAGAGCAGCGTTTAACGCTGGAATCGGAAAAAAACGCCGCTTCGACCTCGCTGCACCGCTACCAGCTAACGCTGCCAATTGTCCGCGAGCGCGCCGATTCCCACAAAGCACTGTATGCGCGTCACCTGGTGTCGAAAGACCTCTACCTCCAGTTAGAGCAGCAACACATCGAACAGCAGCAGGCCTACAATGCCGAGCAATTCAAAATCGCGGCGCTAGGGGCCCGCATAGCGGAGATCGATGCCAATACATCCCTGCTCAAGGGGCAACAGTCCGTGCGCAATCTCGAAGCGCTCAGCGAGCACAGGGGGCAGGCCTATGCGCTGCGCCAAACCCTTGGCCAGGCACAGATCAGGCAGCGGCAAACCCGCTTGCGGGCGCCAATCGACGGCACGGTACAGCAACTGAAGATTCACACCATCGGCGGGATCGTTACGCCCGCGGAAACGCTGATGTTGCTGATACCCGACAGCGCCACCCTGGAAATCGAAACCTGGATCAGCAATCACGACATCGGCTTCGTCCATGAAGGCCAGCTCACCGCGGTTAAAGTCGATACCTTTGACTTCACCCGGTACGGCGCAATCGAGGGCGAACTGAGACTGCTGTCTGCGGATGCCGTGGTAAAAGAAAACCAGGGGCTGGTCTATCCCGCCAGGGTCAGCCTGTCAAAAAGCAGCCTTGCCATCGGCGATAAGGATATCGAACTGAGCCCCGGCATGGCGGTGACGGTGGAAATCAAAATCGGAACACGGCGTATTCTCGAATTCTTTATGGCGCCGCTACTCAAGTTTACCAGCGAAAGCCTTCGTGAGCGCTAGTGCGCCAGGACACCCGCTACCACGCCGTATCACCAGCCGGTGCGGAATCGAGATACTCATTGTGAGTGGCGACCGATAATTCATCCAGTCGGCGCTCGAGTTGTTCGAGAGAGGGCAGGCAGGGCAAGGCCGGGCCGAATGCGACGATCACCCCCCTGCCCTGTTTCCCGTCACGCTCGACCGGCCCCTGAATATCGTGCAGGTAGAACGGTACTATCACGGCCTCGCCCAGGGCACTGGCGATTGTATAATCCTCTTTAGTCAGCAGGCACACCGTTTCGCCCCGCGCCAACAGGCCGCTGATTGTTGCCCCGACCCCGCCGGGATCCGCTCCATCTTCGACAGGGATGACCCAAATCAATTTAAAGTACCAGCCAAGGCGCCAACGCCTGCAGACGTCGACTGCCATGACAAAACGAATGGGCCGCGGCGAGGCGATCTGCAAATACGTCCAGTCCAGCCAACTTATGCTATTACCCAACAAGAGCATACCGCCTCGCTCCGGGATATTGCGCATTCCCTGGACGCGCAGCCTGCACCGCCTGGAGGTCCGGTAGCCGAGTAGCAGGCGCACCAGCGACAGTGGCAGCTTGAACACGGTGTACAAGCTCCCGGCCAGGGCAACCAGCACCAGCAGGCCGAGGATCAATACGGCACTGGCGCCCAGGTAAGAAAGCAGGACAGTCAAGGTTAAAAACCCCAACATGCCGATATTCTGTATCAGGTTATTGCCGGCAAGTACCTTGCCCATCTCCTGGTCTTTTGCATGGAACTGAATCAGTGCGTTGAGGGGCACGATAAAGAATCCACCCATGACGCCAATCATGATGAAGTTCAGGACATGCACCAGGTTGGTTTCGATTTGCGGGATAAAAACCAGGCCAAGGGTGAAACCGGCCGCCCCGAGGGGAATCAGCCCGACCTCGATATGGTGGCGGGACCATCGGCCGGCAAGTAATGATCCGAGCATGATGCCGATCCCGCTCGCCGCCAGGGTTCCCTGGATCACCACGGTATTGGTCTGGCCGAGGGATTCCTTGGCAAAGGCGGGAAAGGTCGCCAGCATCACCTGGCTGATCGACCAGAATATCATCAGGCCGCCGATGGAATACCGAATCATGGGTTGCCGCCATACCGGCCTGAGATTTTCCGCAATGTCACTACCTCGCATGTAGCCCCGCCAATCAAAACTCATGTTGCTCTCTTCCCGCTCCAGCTCAGGCACCCGATAGGCAAAAAACAACTGGATCAGGCTGTTGGCCACCAGCATCCAGCCCACCGGAGCAATCGCACGAAGGATGGCGTCCTCGCTGCCGCGCATGGATGGGTCATAGCGGTATTCGAACAGGATGGAGTAGGCAAAGGTTCCCAGCAGGATGGCGATAATGGTGACGGCTTGCACGGCGCCGTTGCCCTCACCGAGGCGCTCTTTCCCCAGCATGATTTTTATATAGCCGTATTTTGCCGGGGAATAAAAAGCACTCTGTACGGCCAGCAGGAATGTCATGCAGAAAGCCGGGATAAACCAGCCCTGGTAATAACAGGCGGTTATCGCCAGTGTCAGCCCCACCGCAGCCCACGCCGCTATACGCATCACCCGGTTTTTCGGATATTTGTCGGAGATAAACCCCGCCGGGCTGAACAGCAGGATAAACGGCAGCAGGATCAAGGCGTTGACGATGGCCGTCAACATGATCTGGGTATCGCCGTCGTAGACCTTGAATACCGTATTCTGGATGATGATCTTGTGCCCAAGATCGATAAAGGCGTTGAGGAATACCACGGCGATGTACGAGACAAAACCCGTGGTTCGAAGCAGAGTCCTCATAGTCTATTCACGGGTCCAGCGCGTACCTTCCCGGGTATCCTCCAGCACCACGCCCTGGTCGGCAAGCTGTTGCCGTATACTGTCCGCCAGCGCGTAGTCGCGATCCTTTTTCGCCTGCTCTCGCTGCGATATCATCGCCCCTATCTCCTCATCGGCGAGACCGCCCTCCCCGCCGCTCCTGAGAAACGCTTCAGGATCGTCACCGAGCAAACCCAGCACGCCACCAAGACTTTTCAGCAGTGTCGCAAGGGTATCGACTTCGGCTGACGATTGTTGCTGGCGCGCGGAATTCAAATCCTTTCGCAGTTCGAACATCACCGCCAGCGCCACCGGCGTATTGAAATCATCGTCCATGGCTCTGCGAAACCGTTTGACGCAGTCGCTATCTCCGGGCAGATCCGACAGCGCCAGCACCGCCACATCGCCCAGGCCTCTCAGTGCGGTGTACAGTCCCCGCAACGCCTGTTTCGCCTCTTCCAGGTTATCCCGCGAGTAATTAATCGGGCTGCGGTAGTGGCTGCTGGTCAGCACATAGCGCACCACCTCCGCATGGTATGAGTCGAGAATCTCGCGAATGGTAAAAAAGTTGCCCAGGGACTTGGACATCTTCTCGCCATCCACTCTCACCGCTCCCGCGTGCATCCAGTAGTTGACGAACTTGCAGGCGTTGGCGGCCTCTGATTGGGCAATTTCGTTTTCGTGGTGGGGAAAAGGCAGGTCCGGGCCGCCACCGTGAATATCAAAGTGATCCCCCAGACAGCTCCTGGACATGGCGGAACATTCGATATGCCAGCCCGGTCGCCCCCTGCCCCAGGGCGAAGGCCAGGATGCCTCGCCCTGGGGCACGGCCTTCCACAGGGCAAAATCGCGATGATCACGCTTTAGCTCACCGGTCTCTATACGTGCGCCGGCCAATAATTCATCCGGGTTTTTACCCGACAGTTGACCGTAGTCGGCAAATTTATGCACCGCGTAATAGACATCGCCATTGCTTACGACATAGGCGTAGCCCCTCTCGACCAGAACTTCGATCATGGCGATGATATCGTCCATATGGGCGGTGGCGCGGGGTTCCTGATCCGGCGGCAACACACCCAGCCGGCTCTCGTCCTCGTGCATAAAATCGATAAAGCGAGCGGTCAGCTCGCTGAAAGCCTCATGGTTATCACTGGCGCGATTGATGATCTTGTCGTCGACATCGGTGATATTGCGCACGTATTCCACCTGGTAGCCGACGGCCCGCAGATAGCGGGTGATGACATCAAAGGCCACTAAGACGCGAGCGTGACCGAGATGGCAGTAATCGTAAACCGTCATACCACAGACATAGAGCCGTATTTTATTTGGCTCTATGGGCTCGAACAGCTGCTTGCTGCGAGACAGGGTGTTATAGATTTTCAGGGGCATCGCTGGCTTGCTCTCGCATAGGGTTCACCGCCGGGCAGTATCCTTCAGCCCGATGGTGCGATTAAAGACCGGATGTTGCTCACTGTGCGACCGGCGATCGGCAACAAAATAACCCACCCGCTCAAACTGAAAACCCTGCTCGGGGGTGGCCCGGGCGAGGCCCGGCTCGATGCGGCAGTTCTCCAGCACCTGCAGGGAGTCCGGGTTGATGTGCTCCGTCATATCCTGGTCACCACTGCCCGGCGTTTCGCTCAGAAACAGCCTGTCATACAAATTGACGGTGGCCGTTTTACTGTGGCTCGCCGACACCCAGTGAATGACGCCACGGGGCCTGATGCCCTCTGGAGGACTCTGGCCAACGGTGTCCGCCACCAGGCTGACCTCGAGCTCGGTAATCTCGCCGTTTTCACTTTTAACTACTCGCTCGGCCTTGATGATGTAGGCGCCTCGCAGTCGGACATATTCACCCAGAACCAGACGCTTGAACTTTTTGCGTGACAGCGTGTTGTCCTCGCTGAAGTCCGTGCGCTCGATATACAACTCGCGGGTAAACGGCAGCTCTCGCTCTCCCAGCTCGGAACGGTCCGGGTGTGCCGGGGCGGAAATCAACTCGACCCCGCCATCGGCAAAATTGCTAACGATAATTTTTAGTGGCGAAAGAACACACATCGCTCGCGGTGCATTCTTGTTGAGGTCGTCACGAATGGCGAACTCCAGCATACCGACGTCTACAACCCCATCCGAGCGGGTCACTCCGATCATATCGCAGAAAGCTCGAATAGCCGAGGCGGTATAGCCGCGCCGTCGCAGGCCGGAAATGGTCGGCATGCGGGGATCATCCCAGCCGTCTACCCGCTCTTCATCGACGAGGCGCCTCAATTTTCGTTTGCTGGTCATGGTATAACTGAGATTGAGCCGGGCAAATTCGTACTGCACCGGTGTGGAGGGTACCGGCAATTCGTTGATAAGCCAGTCGTACAGGGGGCGATGGTCTTCGAATTCCAGCGTACAGATAGAGTGAGTAACGCCTTCGATCGCATCCTCCTGGCCGTGGGCGAAATCGTAGGATGGGTAGATATTCCACTTGTCCCCGGTTCGGTGATGGCTCGACTTCTTGATGCGATACAGCACGGGATCCCGCAGGTTCAGGTTGGGGGATGCCATATCGATTTTTGCACGCAGGGTAGCTGCCCCCTCGTCAATTTTTCCGACCCTCATCTGCTCCAGCAAATCCAGGCTCTGCTGCGGGCTGCGATCCCGGTACGGGCTGTTCACGCCGGCCTCGGTCAGTGTGCCGCGGTGCTCACGCATGGCCTGCGCATCGAGTTCACAGACATAGGCCTTGCCCTGCTCTACCAGGTACTGGGCCCACTGGTACAAGGTATCAAAATAATCGGAGGCAAAGCGCACCTCTGCGCGCCACTCAAAACCGAGCCAGCGCACATCCTCCTCGATCGAGCGAACGTAGCGCTCCTCTTCCTTTTCCGGGTTGGTATCATCGAAGCGCAGGTTGCAGCCGCCGTTATACTCACGGGCCAGGCCGAAATTGAGGCAGATCGCCTTGGCGTGACCGATATGCAGATAGCCGTTCGGCTCCGGCGGAAAGCGTGTCAGCAGGGCATCGATGCGGCCGGACTCGAGATCATCGGCAACAATTTGCTGGAGGAAATTAAGCGGTTTTTCAGTCTCACTCATGGAGATTCCAGTTTCCGATGGTTTGAAAGAGCGCGATTATAGCGGTACTGGCCGGGCCATTAAACCACGAAAGCCACGGCATGGAACGGTTCAGCGGGGTTTGGGGCAAATCCGCCGGATTTTAGACCGGGGCCGGCGTCAAAAATCGGGCGACAGATTTTCCTTTTACAGTGCCAGGGCTTATCATCTGCCCGCTCAATCAACCACGGGAATAGCCTGTATGATCACTCTACACACCAATCACGGCGATATCGTCATCGAACTGGATTTCGACAAAGCGCCGGCCAGCTCAGCCAATTTTCTCGCCTACGCCCGGGACGGCTTTTTTGACGGCACCATTTTCCACCGGGTGATCAATGACTTTATGATCCAGGGTGGCGGATTTGACCCCCAAATGAACCAGAAGGCGACCCGGGAAAACATCGAAAACGAGGCCGACAATGGACTGAAAAACGATATCGGCACCATCGCCATGGCCCGCACCATGGAACCCCACTCCGCCAGTGCGCAGTTCTTCATCAATATCAAGAATAATAATTTCCTCAATCACACCGGCAAGAACAGCCAGGGCTGGGGTTACGCCGTCTTCGGCAAAGTGACCGATGGAATGGACACGGTCGATTCCATCAAAGCCGTTGCCACCGGTAATAAGGGTGGTCACCAGGACGTACCCCTGGACGACGTGCTTATCGAAAGCGTCACGATCAGCGATGCCTATGCCGATAAATGAGCGCTCTGCTTATCGCTGACCTGCACCTGTCCCCGGAGCGCCCGGCGGTGAGCCGGGCGTTCCAGGATTTTTTGCAGCAGCGAGCCTCCGGCGCCGAAGCGCTGTATATACTCGGCGACCTCTTTGAAGCGTGGATTGGCGACGACGACCCCTCGCCCCTCTCTCGAGAAATCGTCTCCGGCCTGCGCCGTCTCAGCGACCGGGGCACGGCATTATATTTTCAACAGGGCAACCGCGATTTCCTCGTCGGCCGTCGCTTTTGCCGGGAAACCGGCGCCACACTGTTACCCGACGAGTATATTGCGGACATCAACGGCCAGCGGGTTTTATTGATGCACGGGGATACGCTGTGTCTCGACGACCAGGCCTATCAGCGATTTCGCCGCAAAGTCCGCAACCCGGCTTATAAGTGGGTACTTTCCCATCTACCGCTTAAAAAGCGGCTGAAAATCGCCGCCGACTGGCGCGCGCGAAGTATGTCCGTCAACTCCAACAAGGCAACGGGCATAATGGATGTCAGCCCACAGGAGGTTGTGCGACTGATGCAATTGCACGGTGTGCAAACCCTGATTCACGGCCATACCCACCGGCCGGCAATTCACCAGGTCCCATTAGGGGGCGAGACTACAGGCACACGCCTGGTACTGGGCGACTGGGGAGAGAAGTGCTGGGCCATCGAAGCGGATGGAAAACACTTTGACTTGCAGAGTTGGGCTATCGAGGGTGAACACACCTTCCTTTAGTCAAATAATGCTTCCTTAAACCAGAGTACCGACAGCGGGAAGCTGTCCGCGGCCATCGCCCGGGCTTTGATTCTTCCAGGAGGCTATCACCACTATGATTGACACCTCGACCAGCAGCCTGAAAATACTGGCGGCGGTGCTGTGGTATAGCGGTGGCCTGGTGTTATTGTTCAAGGGCGGCAGTTTACTGTGGCAGGCTGTGGCCCTGCGCCAGGGGCTGGGCTGGCCTGCGTTAGCGCTGATAAGCGCACTGCTGATCGGCAGCCTGAAGGTGCGCTTTATCTTCAGTAAGAGTTGTCGCAATAACCTCAGGCGCATTGACCAGCTGCCGCGACCCCGGTGGTGGCAGTTTTATCGGCCCGGATTTTTGCTGTTTTTGTGCGCTATGATTGTGCTGGGCCGTTACTTGTCGGTCTCCGCCCAGGGTAACTACGCCGGCCTGCTTGGGATGGCCACCCTGGATTTGTCACTGGCAACAGCCTTATTGGGTAGTAGCTACGTGTTTTGGCAAGCTCCCGTGCAAGCATCTTCCCGTTAGACCCTGGTAATAGCAGGGTCAACACTGCACAGTAATTTTTTTGCATCTAGCGGGGCTTGCTTCGGTCGACTCGATACTCGCGCTCAACATAGTCCACCCGCAGCCACCAGAGCCATGAGTCAGAGAGAATTTGCATGCAACGTCGCTCGAGTTCTTGCCGTCGGCAAATCACCTCATCTGAAACATCGTCCGCCAGGCGGCGTTCAGAGATTCTTCGGTCTGTGAAAATGTCGTATACCATAGCCATACGCTAACAAAAGTCCCGTTGGCTGTCAGCGGAAATAGATCACACTTTCCATGGTAACTTCCGACATTGATCACGCGTGCAAGGGTGTCGCCGACCCCTATGCGGGAACACCGCTATGGAAGCGAAATTCCTCGTCCACCGACTCTATGAGCTCCCCTTCGACCTGTCGGAACAAGGCAATTCGCGGCTCAAGTTCTTCATCGGCGTACTTGCGCGCAAGTTCCAGGTAGTCCAGGTAATGGCGTGATTCGGATTTGAGCAGGGACAGATAAAAGGTTTGTAATTCCTCGTCCAGCAGTGGGGCCAGGGCCGCGAAGCGCTCGCAGGAGCGCGCCTCGATAAAAGCGCCGACCACCAGCATATCGACCAGCCGTGCGGGCTCATGGGTGCGGATGTGCTGGCGCAATGAACCGGCGTAGCGTGAGGGCGAAACATGCACGTAGTCCACGTCACGGGCCATCATCAAGGCCAGGACTTGCTCGAAATGACGCAGCTCCTCCCGGGCCAGGCGGGACATCCTGTTCAACAGGTCGCCGCGGTCGATGTAGCGGTAGATCATGTTCAGCGCGGTGCTGGCCGCCTTCTTTTCACAATTCGCGTGGTCTATCAGCAATATTGACGGGTTCGCGAGCGCCCACTCGAGCCACGGTTCCGGAGTAGCACAAGCGAGAAACCGGTGAATTTCCTTTAACTGGGTCATAAGATGGCCGGCCATTGTTCCGGGGGCGCAGTATACCGGCCGGCTTCTCGCAGGGGAACCCTCTACACGATCAATAACTAACATTATATATATTCTGTATCATATTGTTATATATGTGTTTTATATAATCACATATTTAATACCATGGTATTAACCAGCCGCTGCCCGAAGAGCCTGTCAGCGAGCACTCACACAATCGACCACGATGCCGCGCCTGGCCGTGCCCTGCAGGGAGCCGCAAGAAAAGTAGTGGCGAATTTATCAGGACCGCCTTAACTTGAAGCCCTCGTTTCGTTATAATTTCGCACCGCTTTTGATGGCCGCACCTGCACCCCGGGTATCGGCTGCCAACCCGTCAACCAGAGGAAACCATGGTGCTTAAAGCCTATCGCAAACATGTAGCAGAACGCGCAGAATCCGGAATCCCCCCTGTGCCCCTCTCACCGGAGCAAGTGGCCGACCTGGTTGAATTGTTGAAGAACCCTCCCACCGGGGAGGAGCAGACCCTGGTAGACCTTATCACCCACCGCGTACCGCCGGGAGTCGATGAGGGCGCCTACGTCAAGGCGGGCTTTTTGTCTGCCATCGCCCGCGGCGAAGCCCGGTCACCGTTGATCGACAGGGAAGCCGCCGTCGTGCTGCTCGGCGCAATGCACGGCGGGTATAACATCGAGACACTTATCGACCTGCTGGACGACAAGCAACTGGCCCCCCTCGCCGCAAAGGAATTGAAACATACACTGCTGATGTTTGATGCCTTTCATGACGTCCAGGAAAAAGCCGATGCCGGCAATAAGTATGCGCAAGAGGTGATGCAGTCATGGGCCGAAGGCGAATGGTTTACCAGTCGCGAGGCGGTGGCCGAGTCGACCCGCGTAAGCGTATTTAAAGTTTCCGGCGAAACCAATACCGATGACCTCTCCCCCGCCCCCGATGCATGGTCGCGACCGGATATTCCTCTCCACGCCCTGGCCATGTACAAAATGCCCCGGGACGGCATCAGCAACGCTAAACAACAGATAGAAGAACTCGCAGCCAGGGGTTACCCGGTCGCCTTTGTCGGCGATGTGGTCGGCACCGGCTCCTCGCGAAAGTCCGCCACCAATTCCGTACTTTGGTATATCGGCGACGATATGCCCGGCGTGCCGAACAAGCGCAGCGGCGGTATTTGCATCGGCGGCAAGATCGCCCCGATCTTTTACAACACCATGGAAGATGCGGGCGCCCTGGTGTTTGAAGCCCCGGTGGAAAAACTCGAGCATGGCGATGTGATCGAGATTCGCCCCTATGAGGGAAAAATTCTCAAGGTCGAAAGCGGCGAGGTCATATCGGAATTCGAGCTCCGCTCGGAGGTACTGCTTGATGAGGTGCAGGCCGGTGGACGTATCAACCTGATTATCGGCCGCGGATTGACCGAGCGCGCCAGGGAGGCCCTGGGCCTGGGGGCCACAGAACTGTTTCGCAAGCCCGCCGTGCCCGGTGCCAGCAATAAGGGCTTCACCCTGGGCCAGAAGATGGTCGGTCGCGCCTGTGGCGTCGAGGGTATTCGCCCCGGTGCCTACTGCGAACCCAAGATGACCACGGTGGGCTCCCAGGACACGACTGGCCCCATGACTCGGGACGAATTGAAAGACCTCGCCTGTCTTGGTTTCTCAGCGGACCTGGTGATGCAGTCTTTCTGCCACACCGCCGCCTACCCCAAACCCATTGATATCGAAACCCAGCACACGCTCCCCGATTTTATCAGGAACCGTGGCGGGGTATCCCTACGCCCCGGTGACGGGGTTATTCATAGTTGGCTCAACCGCATGTTGTTGCCGGATACCGTCGGCACCGGCGGTGATTCACACACTCGATTCCCAATGGGTATCTCCTTCCCCGCCGGTTCCGGACTGGTCGCGTTTGCCGCCGCCACCGGCGTCATGCCGCTGGATATGCCCGAATCCGTCCTGGTGCGATTCAAAGGCGAAATGCAGGCCGGTATCACCCTGCGCGACCTGGTACATGCCATCCCCTACTACGCCATCCAGCAAGGCTTGCTGACCGTCGCCAAGCAGGGGAAAAAGAATGTTTTTTCCGGTCGCATCCTCGAGATCGAAGGGCTCGACAAGCTGAGCATCGAGCAGGCCTTTGAGCTTTCCGATGCCTCGGCCGAGCGCTCCGCCGCCGGCTGTACCATCGCCCTGTCCGAGGCGTCCGTCACTGAGTACCTGAAATCCAATATCACCCTGCTGCGCTGGATGATCGGCGAGGGCTATGGCGACCCCCGCACCCTGGAGCGCCGCGCATGCAAGATGGAAGCCTGGCTGGATCAGCCCGAATTACTGAAGGCCGACAGCGATGTCGAATACGCGGCGGTGATCGAGATCGACCTGTCGGAGATCGTGGAACCCATTGTCTGCGCGCCCAACGACCCGGATGATGCTCGGCTGTTGTCCGATGTCGCGGGCGACAAGGTCGATGAGGTGTTTATCGGCTCTTGCATGACCAATATCGGCCACTTTCGAGCCGCCGGTAAATTGCTGGAGGCGCACGGCGGTGGCATATCCACTCGCATGTGGATTACTCCACCGACAAAAATGGACGAGCATATCCTTATGGAGGAAGGCTACTACAATATTTACGGCCGTGTCGGCGCCCGTACCGAGATGCCCGGATGCTCTCTTTGCATGGGGAACCAGGCGCGCGTCGCCCCTGGAGCAACGGTATTGTCGACATCGACTCGCAACTTCCCCAACCGTTTGGGTGATGGCGCCAACGTCTACCTGACCTCCGCCGAGCTGGCCTCTGTGGGCGCGATACTGGGCAAGTTGCCGACACCGGCCGAGTACCAGGAATTCGCCGGCAAGATAGACTCGCAAGCCAGCGAAATCTATCGCTATATGAATTTTAACGAAATCGCGGAGTTCCAGCGGGGCGCGGAAAAAGGCAAGCAGATTATCGCGGTGGAGATCGTCGAAGCTTAAATCGGGCTGCTACGGGGTTGCGCGGGCCGGTCGTCGCAACTTGAAGGCGAACACCTGGGCCGCCAGCACGATCACCAGCCGGTGCAGATTCAAGCGCCGGCCCCAGTGGTAGCGAAGATCCGCGTAGGACAACGCCGAGTAAACCGCCGCGAAGTCGGTAAGGGTTTCCGCCAGCTCGGGATAGACTTGAGCGACGCGGGCGCTGTAGTTGACCATGGTTTCCGAGGGCTGGCGCTTTGAGCCCAGCAAGCCCAGCAACCAGGTAAAGCCGACCGCGGCAGCATGGGCCGGGGGTCGCTTGCGAAACAACAGATTCCTGAACATCCAGATCACTAACAACAGCATAACGGCGGACAGGGATATCGCCAGAAACTGTATCAAAGCCCCCATATCGCCACGACCAAACCAGTTCTTCATCCAATCCAGCTGGGCAGTGCGATTGTAGTTCAGGAACCAGTGGGCCCAGCCATAGTTGACGGCGTCCCACCACAATCTCATCCCCCGCGCCCATGCCAGGTCATCGTACCCGAGGAAGCCCATCAGGCCACCCGGGTCGAACTCGTTGCGCTGGCGCAGCATCGATTCGACGCCGTCGATAACACGTTCCGGAGCAACCTGGGCCGTCGGATCGAATCGCTCCCAACCCCTGCCCTCGATCCACGCTTCGGCCCAGGCATGGGCATCCATCTGCCGAACACTGAGATACTCCTCGAAGGGATTCGGCTCACCACCCAGGTATCCGGCAACCATGCGGGCAGGAACGCCCGCGGCACGCATCAGAAAAACGAATCCCGCTGCATAGTGCTCGCAGTAGCCTTGTTTGCTGTGCAGCAGAAAACCATCAATGCTGTCCCTTCCAAACAACGGCGGGTTCAATGTGTAATAGTATTCCTGCTGGTTGAACATCCCCATGACAGCCGCGGCAATTTTTCGCGGTGCTTGATAGCGCTGGGCAAGCTCCTGGGCAAGCTCCCGGGCTTGCGGATTTTGTCCCCCCGGCAAGGCCAGGTTGCGCTGCCTGGACTCTACTGACAACACCGGTTCAAGGTCACTGTAAGCCAGGGATGCAAGCTTGTACTGGAAGCGCCCCTGCTGTATATCGGGCATTCGCAGGGTATATCCCGCAGTTGCGAGCAAGCCCGTTCCCCGGGGTTGCGCCACTGGCAGCGCAAACAACCAGGTCTTTTCGGACGGTTCGAGAATAACACTATAGCTGTAACCACCGGAGCGCTTTCGATATTGCCAACTGGCGGGCTTCACCGGCTTTTCAGAGGCTGGAGAAATATGCCAACTCACACCGTCGAAGTTTTCGAACACCACTCCACGCCAGTAGAGCTCGCTCATCGGCGGGATGCCGCTTTCAAAGGCCACCCTGAAGGCAACTTCATTGGTCCGCGCAAGCGCGCCGAACGCGCCCAGGGTAACCGTATCGCTCAGGCCCGGCCGTTTATCCGGGCTGGGCATGGGCACCCTCCACAGCGGTTCGACCCGGGGGAAAAACAGGAACAAAACCAGCAATACGGGTATTCCCTGCAACATCAACGAGCCAGTGCGAATAATCGGGACGCTAAAACTACCCAGGTCCCGATGATGCAAGGCCAACAGTGAGACCGAGAGCAGTAGGTAACACGCCAGTGCATAGACCATGGCGAGTATGGACTGGTCGTAGAGCAACTGCGTGGCAGCTACGAAATAGCCGAGGAATATTGTCACATACATATCCCTGGCGTGGCGGGTCTCGAGCAGCTTGAGGAAAAAAATCAGAATCAAAAAGGTGACCGCGGCATCCAGCCCGAGATGATCCATATAGCTGAATACCACCACGATCATCGACGCGGTGATCATGATCACGCGGGTAAGCCCGCTGGCAAAGGGGAATTTTCCACGGTAGATCTGGATGCGCCAGAATCCACAGAACAGGCAAACGCCAAACAGCCACGGGGGCAAACCGAAAACGTGAGGCAGGATCAGGGCAAATTGCGCCGAGAGCAGCCAGAATAAACTGCCACGGGAAATCTGGCTGTCGTAACTAACCGAAGTACTCAAGCGCGGTACTCCGTACTGCGATACCGCGCCAGCAGGGCGAGCAACTGGTGCAGGTGTTCCTCACCCTCCGCCGGGGCGAGCTCCCAGCTGCCGAGCTTCAAACCGTAAAGTACTTCCTGCTGGTTGAGCTGCAAGGCCGCATAGCACAGGCGCGACAGTCGCTCTTCGAGGTCAGCACCCGGAGTGAGCGCTTCATCGAGCCATACTTCGACGAGTAATGACTCGGTAAATTCCATCGTCATCAGCGGTTGTTGTTTGGCATATGCCTTCCAGAGAATATGTCGGGGCGGATCGTGCTCGCGCCAGGGCCGAATGTTGGTGAATTCGTCCTGCTGCTGGAAGCTCATCCGCTCGCTGACCCCCGCATCCCGCTCGATGATCGGCAAGGGCCGCGTAAGCAGGGGCCGGGGGTAAACCCAGGACTCCATATTCAGGTCCAGCCAGGTCCATGCGCGCAACAAACCAAAGGGGTAAACGGTTTCCAACAGCACCCGCCGGGGTTTTAGCAAGCCCCGCTGCGGTGCGTGATGATACAACTCGACAACCGACTCGGTCTGCAGGTCCAGGCTGGTCTGTACCATACCCTGCCGCGGCCAACCCGCCTTGATAGACAGATACTTTTTCTCCGGGGAACGTTTGAATATCAGGCGAAACGTTACCCGGTCACCGGCGAAACCCGGCACATGGTTCGCCTTGCGCACTTGCAGCCCGGCCAGATTGGAATACGTCGCCAGTATCGCCACCACAAATTGCCCCGCCAGCATAAAAGCCAGCAGGTAAATAGCATTGTTCTGATAGTTAATCGCCGTGATCAACAATAATCCCAGCAGTGCAAAGTAGACAAACCCGGCCCGGGTGGGAAAAATGAAAATGCGCTTCTGGTCGAGCCGAATTTCAGCTGCCGGCGGGATGCGGCGATCCAGCCATTGCTCATAGCGTGACCTGATTGCAGCCCTCATGACGATAGCAAGAGAGCAGTGGCCAGGCCAACGGGCCGGCCGCAAAAATTACGCGAGCACATCGACTGCAGACATTACGCGATGAACAATAGCGCCGTCGGCAGGCAGCAGATTGGCGCCGTCCCGCAAACGGTGCCCTCCGACAGCGGGAAACACGTGCTGCACATCCTCGGGAATGACGTAGTCCCTCCCCTCCATAACAGCCCAGCTCCTGGCCGCATGCAACAAAGCCAGCACCGCGCGGGGCGACAGTCCGACGCCGATATCGTCATCCTGCCGGGTAAAAGCCACCAGGCGCTGTAAGTAGTCCAACAGACTCTCGCTGACTTTGACAGCCTGCGCCTGTTGTTGCAGGTCAAGCAATTCATCCTGCGATAATAGTGACTTCATCTGCTCCAGTTTTTCCTGCCCCGATAAACCGGTGAGCATCTCACGCTCTGCCGTGGGGTCGGGGTAGCCCAATTGAATACGCATGGTAAAACGGTCCATCTGTGATTCCGGCAGCGGAAAGGTACCGCCCTGATGCTCGGGATTCTGGGTCGCGATAACGAAAAACGGGCTCTCGAGTCGCCGCGATTCACCATCGGCGGTTATCTGCTGTTCGGCCATGGCTTCCAGCAAGGCGCTTTGCGTCTTGGGCGTCGCTCGGTTGATCTCGTCCGCCAGCAATACCTGGGTAAAAATCGGCCCGGGATGGAAGACGAAACGCGACTCATCCCGCTCAAAAATAGAAACCCCGATAATATCGGCGGGCAATAAGTCACTGGTGAACTGGATACGCTGGAACTCAAGCCCCAGGGCCTGCGCCAGTGCATGGGCCAGGGTCGTCTTACCCATTCCCGGCAAGTCCTCGATAAGCAAATGGCCGCGGGCCAGCAGACAGCACAGCGCCAACCTGACCTTGTCTTCCTTGCCCACCAATACCTGACCTATCGACCGAACTACCCGGCTGACCTGTTTACTCATGAACGCTCCCGATGACACCACAATCGTTAAAAAGCCCCCGCTCGCGGAGGCTGTGTGCTGTCTTGATAGTATAGACCACCCGACCATACCGAGGCCGGGGTCGATTCCGTCACCCCATCACCGTTGTCAACAAGCTCTTCCCCTCATCGGGGGGATGGAGTATTGTCGTGGACGATAACATTGCAGGGAAATACCGATGAGCATGACTGGAGGTTGTTACTGCGGCGCACTGCGCTATGAGGCAGGGGATATCATGGCGAAAGCCCAGTGCAGCTGCCGTGAATGCCAGTACTTTACCGGGGGTAGCCCCAATGTCATTGCCGGAGTGGCCGAGGACAGTTTCCGTTACACCCAGGGAGAACCGCAACAAATCAGCGGCAAGGGCGGCTCACCGACCCGGGAGTTTTGCGGCGACTGCGGAACCCATATCGTGGCGCGCTCTCCCGACCTCGGTGGCATGGTAATGGTCAAGGTCGGCACCCTCGACAAGCCTGAAGAGTTCGGCAGCCCGGAAGTAGCGGTATTCACCAGTGAAGCCTATAGCTGGCACTCCGTGCCCGAGGGCTGCGCGAGTTTTGAAAAATTTATGGGCTAGCGGGGAAATTTTACGAATGGGGTGGTTGAACGGCGGAAATTCGTCCGCCTCCTGTATGCTCATGCGACATGCAGGCTAGGGACCGGCACACTCGATATAGCCCAGCTGAACAACTTCACCTAGCGCTGCAATCAGTGTTTCCAGCTCGCTACAGGAAAGGTTATCTGTCCAGAAACCGAAGGCCAGTGCCTCCAAGTTGTGCAGCACTGCTAAGTCGTCGATATTCCCAACGCCCAAACCACCAATCGGATTCATACCAATCGACAATAACCGCAGCTCACTTAAGCTAGCCAATGGACTGACATTCACTATTTCATTGGCTTCAAGCCAAAGATAATTTAGACCTGATAGATTCGAGAGTTGGCTAACGTCAGAGATAGAATTGTACTGCAGCTCTAGAAGCTTCAAATTCGATAAGTTTGCCAGTGGGCCAATGTCAGATAGGTTTTCACTGCCTATGATAACCAGTCTCTTAAGCTTTACGTGCTCAGCGATGGGGGCTAAGTCGGCTACAGAAGTGTAAATTAACTTAAGGTCTTCCAGGCGTACAAGATCGGAAATTGCCGAAAGGTCACCTAGCGCCCTCCCCCTTAGCTCCAGCTCTTGGAGATTGACTAGCTCCGCAAGCGGCGTGAAATCGGCATTCGTATTCTCGTCTAGAATTAACTTGTCAAGTTTCTTTAAGTTTGCCAGAAAAGATATATCAAGGATCGGCGCGCGAATGTTAAGTTCGCGCAGACTTTCCAGACCGGAGAGCGGACTTAGATCTTGAGGCGCATGGGGAAGCTCAAGCGACAAGACCTCTAGTTTCTTTAACGATTGTAACGCCGAGATATCCAACGGCCCCTCCTCTGGCGACGCCTCAGATTGAATTGAAAGTCCTCTGAGATTGGTAAAGTCGGACAACCAGCTGAGCTCTAATGGGTAGTAGTAATTTTGACAATCTGCGAAAGCCAGCCGCTCAACGTTAGCTATAACAGGTCGCCAGTAGGGATTTATCCAAGTCGTGCAGCCTTCAAGTTTAACGCCATCCAGACGGGGAAGTTGCGATAGCCATTCTTTCGGTCTGCTGGTCGATATATTTACCTTTGTAGATTCTGGCAGATTTTCTAGCCACGAATAATCATCCTCTTGTTCGACAGTGACCGTCAGCCAGTTGAGTTTCAAGCTCAATAATTGGGTGTGATCAACAATAGCGTTTTTAGAAATATCGAGTTCCGACAGGAAAGGTACAGATGCTAATGGTGAAAGATCTGTGATTTCGTTTTTTGGGGCTTCGAAACTTCGAAGACTCGTTAGGTTTTCTACGCCACTGAGCGATGCAATTCTACGATTGCTGCAGTCGAGTTCCTCTACTTCATAAACATACACGGATCGGGCGGCCGCTACGCAAGCCTTAATACCTTGATCTTCAAATTCGAGTTCCGACAACGGTTTTGTTTCACCGAAAATGGCTGTTAGCGGGAAGGTATGACCCCACGCGGCTTTAACAGTATCGGCTGACACAGCAAAAGTACAACTTGGATGGTTGATTTGCTCTTCGTTCGGGCATCCCTCCCAGCGTACAAATGTCCAGCCATCTCGCGGAACAGCTGTGTAGGTCTCCTGATAATCCTCAATAACCATATTCTCGCAAGGCTGAGATTCAAGCACGCAATTTCGGCCGCCCGATGCCGAGACAATATCGCCTTCTCCTGCAATCTGAAGGGAGTGATCACAGCCGAACAAAAGAAAAAAGAAGATAAAAATAGTTAATGTCTTCAAGCTGGGCGAAAAATCCTTGATATGACATTCGTGGAACACTGATTAACTCCCTGTACGATTGCTCGAATACGACCCATAAATTGAATGGCGACAGGTATGAGTATAGATTTAATCAAGGAAGATACTCCGTACATACTGCCAGAACAAAAGCAACGAAGAGATCCGGGCAACAATATTTGGGAATATGTGAATGAAATCACAAGCTATGGCGAGCATATGAGCAAGAGGAGTTGATCATAGTCAAGGTTCTTCCCTTGATCTGTCGCTAAATAAATGGGGACGCAACCCTTTTCCCCTGGGAAAAGGGTTGCGTCCCCATTTATGAGTGCCATTTATGAAAGCGCTGATAGACCTCGGCTGATATCCGCCTCGATGTCCTCGATAGCCTCGAGGCCGACCGATATGCGAACCAGGTTCTGCGTAATCCCGGCCTCTGCACGCTCTTCCTCGCTCAGGCGACCATGAGTGGTGGTTGCAGGATGCACGATGGTGGATTTGGCATCACCGAGATTGGCGGTGATGGATAATAGTCGGGTCGCATCGATCAGTTGCCAGGCCTGTTCGCGCCCCCCGCGCACACGAAAGGACAATACACCACCAAAGGCCGTCTGCTGTCGTCGGGCCAGCTCGTGCTGGGGGTGGCTTGCCAGGCCCGAATAGAAAACCTGCTCGACCTGCTCCTGCTGCTCTAACCAATGCGCCAATTGCAGCGCACTAGCGCTATGGGCCTCCATGCGCAGGCGCAGGGTCTCAAGACCCTTCAGAAACACCCAGGCGTTGAACGGGCTCATAGTCGGGCCACAGGAGCGCAGAAAGCCGAGTACCTCGTCCATGTGCGCCGCAGACCCCACGGCGACGCCACCGACACAGCGTCCCTGCCCGTCCAGGTATTTGGTCGCCGAATGCACCACGATATCGGCGCCCAGCTGCAGGGGTTTTTGTAGTGCCGGGGTACAAAAACAATTGTCGACGATCAGCAGGCTGTCGTTGCGACGAGCGAGATCGCCGATGCGCTGGATATCGACGATTTCGGAAAGCGGGTTGGAGGGTGTTTCCAGAAACAGGGCACGGGTCTGCGGTGTTATCGCGGACTCCCATGCCTGGTAATCCGTCGGTGCGACGAAGGTGACGGCAACGCCGAACTTGGACAGGTACTTGTTGAGTAGCGTTGTGGTGGTGCCGAACACACTGCGTGAGCACACGACATGATCACCGGCCTGCAGCAGGGCCATAAAGGTGCTCAGTATCGCCGCCATACCGGAGGCCGTCGCCACACCGCGCTCCGCGCCCTCGAGGGCGGCAATTCGCTGTTCGAATATATTGACCGTGGGGTTGGTATAGCGCGAGTAGACATTGCCGGGCTCGTCGCCTGAGAAGCGGTCGGCGGCGCTGCGAGCGCTGTCGAATACATAGCTCGAGGTGGTGTAGATGGGTTCGCAGTGCTCGCCCTCCGGCCCACGCACCTGCCCGGCTCGCACTGCCAGGGTATCGAGGTGAGCGTCGCGCAGGATGTCCTGCAATTGGGCCTGTTTATCCTTGTTGTCCACTGTCATTCCCGGGTAAGCGGTTATTTCTAGATAACGGTGCTGTCGGCATCCAGTATTGTATCTTGCTGGTTGCGGGTGGCATCGTTGCGCAAATCGTGAATGTGGTCGAGGTAGCTTTGATCCACGTCGCCGGTAATATACTCCCCTTCGAACACAGAGCACTCAAACCGCTCGATGTCCGGATTGCCCTCCGCCGAGCTGGAGACCAGGTCCTTCAGGTCCTGGTATACCAGCCAGTCCGCACCGATCAGCTCACCGATCTCATCCGGGGTGCGGTTGTAAGCAATCAATTCATCCGCCGAGGGCATATCGATGCCATATACATTGGGGTGCCGCACCGGCGGCGCCGCCGAGGCAAAATAGACCTTGTTGGCCCCCGCCTCCCGTGCCATTTCGATGATCTGCCGGCAAGTAGTGCCGCGGACAATGGAATCGTCCACCAGCATGACATTTTTCCCCTTGAATTCCAGATCGATGGCGTTGAGTTTACGGCGCACCGAGCGAGCCCGCATTTTTTGCCCCGGCATGATAAAAGTGCGGCCGATATAGCGGTTCTTCATCAAGCCCTCGCGAAATTTGACTCCCAGGGTCTGGGCCATGGCCTGGGCCGCGACCCGACTGGTATCGGGAATGGGAATGACGACGTCGATATCGTGATCCGGCCGCAGGCGCATGACCTTTTCCGCCAGGCGCTCACCCTGGCGCAGGCGCGCCTTGTATATCGATACCCCGTCGATGATGGAGTCCGGCCGGGCAAAATAGACATGTTCAAAAATGCAGGGGGCCAACTGCGGCGCGTCGGCACACTGGCAGCTATGTACTTTGCCGTCAACATCGATATAGAGCGCTTCACCCGGCTCGAGATCCCGCACCAGGCGGAACCCCATAACGGACAGGGCCACACTCTCCGAGGCGATCATGTATTCCTTCCCCTGCGGGGTGTCTTTCTCGCCGTAAACCACCGGACGAATGCCCATCGGGTCGCGAAAGCCGAGTACGCCGTAATCGGCGATCAGCGCGCAAGCCGCATAACCGCCTCGACAGCGACGGTGCACCGCCTTTACCGCAGCGAAAATATCCTTTTCTGATGGGCGAAGCTTGCCCAGGCTTTGCAATTCATGGGCAAAAATATTTAACAGCACTTCGGTATCGGAATCGGTGTTGAGGTGGCGCAAGTCCGCCTTGTAAAGCTCCTCCGACAACTGCTCCGTATTGGTCAGGTTGCCGTTGTGGGCCAGGCTGATACCGTAGGGTGAATTGACGTAAAACGGCTGGGCCAGGTCCGGACTGGAACTGCCGGCGGTGGGGTAGCGAACGTGGCCTATCCCCATGTTACCCACCAGGGCTTCCATATTGCGACGGCGAAACACATCGCGTACCAGACCGTTGGCCTTGTGTTGATGAAACAGTCCATTGTTGTCGCAGGTAACGATGCCGGCGGAGTCCTGTCCACGATGCTGCAACACTGTCAACGCATCGTACAAGGTCACGTTGACATCAGACTTGCCTACAATACCGACTATACCGCACATAAATCGCACTCCACCGGTCGATCAGGCCCCACTCCGGGCCCGATTACATCACCCTGTCTCAAACCCCGTCATTGTCAGCAGATACGGCGCGCTGTCAACAGCCAGGCCCGCATTAAACCTGTATCCACTCCAGTACACGGGCAGTACTGTCCCTTGCCCAATTCTCCAGCAGCATCAGGTGTGGCACCAGGACCGAGCGACCGAACCAGTCGGGTTTGGCCGTGCCACTCGCCTCCAGCGCCAGGTCCGCCACCAGCACCAGGGCCAGGGCCAGCACGACGCCACGGACAAAACCAAATGCCATTCCCAGCACCCTGTCGGCCAGGCTCAGCCCGGTCACCTTGATCAATTGGCCGATAAGAAAACCCGCCATCGAGCCCGCCAGCAAGGTCAGGATAAAAAGAATTAGAAATGATGCGATCTGGCGCGGTTGTTCAGCTTCGATCACATCCTGCAGCATCACCTGCATCGACGGGCTGAACATGGTGGCGATCATAAAAGCGAGCACCCAGGCACCAAGCGAGATGGCTTCCCGTGCGAAACCGCGCCACAGGCTCAGCAGCGTTGACAGGGCTACCACACCCAGGATTATCCAGTCGGCAAGTGTCAGTTCAGCCACCGACCCGGCCCCGCGGCAAACCGGCGTCACTCATTCGGGGGGATAAACCGGACCAGCTTGGGCGACAAATCCTGCTGCCTGGCAATTCTATCGAGATTGCGCTGGGCGATGGCCTTGTCGATATACGGCCCGATAAAGACCCGCGTGAGCTTGCCGTTTTTGGCCAGCTGCGGACGATAGCCCATCTTCTGCAAGCGTAGTTTCAGTTTAGTGGCGTTTTCTTTCCGCCCAAAACTGCCGACCTGTATTTCCCAGCCAACCGGCAAGCCCTGTTCGTCGAGACTCGGTTTGCTCCTGGGCTTTGCGATGGGCTCATCCGCCTGCGGCTCTGGCGGCTCCTGCTGCTCCACCTCCTCCACGACCTTACGCTGGTATTCGCCGATGGGCGACATATCGTCCCGCGTCTTCGGCTGTACGATCGCACTGGGCCCGAGGTCCGGCTTATCCGGAATATCCGATTGGAGGACAAAGGACTGGTCTCGCTGCGGCCCCATCACCACCGGCCAGAGGATCAGTGCCAGTGCAAACAAGACGACAGCACCGACCAGGCGCTGCTTAAAGCTGTCATTCAAAACTGATACCCCGCCTGGCCAGAGACGCCATCGTCTCGGATACTGTATAAAAAGAGCCGGCAACCAACAGGCGGTCCCCCGCTTCCAGCGCTGACAAGGCACACTCCAGCGCTTCATCCGTACTGGTCATACACCGATACCTGCACGGCGCTATATCGCTCGCCACGTCGCCGCAGGATCTGGCGCGGCCCGCCCGCAACTGCGGCAACCACCAATCACCATCGATGTACAGCTGCAATGCAGCGGCGCATTCAGCCACCCGTTTTCCCTCTAGCATAGCAAAAATAATATGGGTTTTACCGCTGACCGGTGAGGCCTTCAAAACCTCGGCCAGGCGCTTCATCGCCGCCGGGTTGTGGGCGACATCCAACAGGATGCTCCCGTACCGCGTGTCCAGGAACTGGCAGCGACCGCCGAGGTCAAGCCCCTCGAGCGCCTGGCTCACCAGGGCTGGCCGGGGCTGTTCCAACAACAGGTAACAAGCCTGTATGGCGGCCGCAAGCGCATCCGGGTGGAGTGCGAGCTGACCCTGTCCACACACCTCATGCGAGCTACCAGCGGAGTCCCGGCCCCGCCAGCGCCAACCGGCGGAATCCTGCTGCAAGAAAAAATCCACCCCTTTCTGTAACCAGTTTACGCCCTTCTCCGAGGCGGCATCCAGCAGGCCCTCGGGCGGTTCTGCCTCGGCGCAGATTACCGGCACACCGGTGCGAAAGACACCGGCCTTCTCCCGTGCGATCGCATCGCGATCGGTTCCCAGCCAGTTCTCGTGGTCAAGTTGGATATTAGTCACCACGACCAGCTCGGCATCGACGATATTGACCGCATCGAGACGACCACCCAGGCCGACTTCCAGCAGACAGATATGGGGTTGATACTGGGAAAAACAATACAGTGCCGCCAGGGTGGTAAATTCAAAATAGGTCAGCGCCACACCGTTCCGCGCTCGCTCGACCTCGCTGAAGGCGTGGCATAGCGTATCGTCGTCTACCGGCTCGCCGTCGAGGACGATACGCTCATTAAAAACCTGCAAGTGCGGCGAGGTATAGGAGGCGACAGACAGGCCGTGTTTTAACAGAATCGACTGCAGTGCAGCGACAGTACTGCCCTTGCCGTTGGTTCCGGCCACAACCACCAGCTGCGGTGCTCGTAAATCCAGAGCCAGCCTTTGCGCCACCGCTTGCACTCGCTCCAGGCCGAGTTCGATTTCCTCCGGATGCAATTGCTCGATGCGTTCGAGCCAAGCCGCCAGTGTCAATGCCTGACTCAAGCGGCAGGTAACTTGCTGAGCTTTCTTAACAAGCCCCCCACCGTGGGCTTTATCTCCTGGCGATGCAGGATCATATCGATGGCGCCGTGCTCAAGCAGGAACTCGCTGCGCTGGAACCCCTTGGGCAGTTTCTGGCGGATGGTCTGCTCGATGATGTTGGGCCCGGCAAAACCGGCTCGAGCGCTGGGCTCAGCGACATTGATATCACCGAGCATGGCCAGGCTGGCCGATACACCGCCGTAGGTGGGGTCGGTAATTACCGACACGTAGGGCACCCCCGCCAGTTTCATTCTCTCCAGAACGGCACTGGTTTTGGCCATCTGCATCAGCGAAATCAGCGCTTCTTGCATGCGGGCGCCGCCGGTGGCGGTAAAACAGACGAGGGGCATGCGCTCCTCCAACGCAAGTTGCGCCGCGCGGGTGAACCGCTCGCCCACGGCGTAACCCATGGAGCCACCGTGAAAATTGAATTCGAAGGCCGCAGCCACGACGGGCATTCCGTCGACCATGCCGCGCATTGCTACCAGCGCGTCTTTTTCGCCGGTGGCCTTCTGCGCGGCGGCGAGACGGTCGCGGTATTTTTTGACGTCCTTGAACTTCAGGGTATCCCTGGGCTCTATCTCGACCCCCACTTCCTCACGTCCCTCCTCATCGAGGAAGGTATCAAGCCGCCGGCGGGCCCCGATCCGCATGTGATGATCGCACTTGGGGCAGACATTCAGATTGCGTTCCAGCTCCGGCCGGTACAACACCGCCTCACATTTGACGCACTTTTTCCACAGCCCCTCCGGAACGGCAGAGCCCTGTCGCGCATCGGAGTCCTGCTGCTCTTGGTCAGATTCACTTTTAACGATGGACGGAAGTATTTTGTCTATCCAACTCATGGGCGGCCCTACCTGATCGTGAGATGTGTATTCTACACTGTGTCGATGGCGCTGCGAATAGCCGATAGTAAACCGGTCATCGGGTCGAGCATGGCTTGTATTTCGGTGACGCCGGCACTCGCCTGCCGGGAAACGCTGTCCACCAGCGCACTGCCGACGACAACGCCATCGCACAAGGGCGCAATGGCTCTCGCGCTGTCCGCGTCCCTGATACCAAAGCCCACGGTCACCGGCAGGTCGGTGTACTGCCGTATCAGCGCCAGTTTATCCCGCACCGAATTCACATCCAGGTGAGATGCACCGGTAACGCCCTTCAAGGAGACATAGTAGAGATAACCGGAGGCATGCTTGCAGAGATACTCCACCCTGGCCTCGGTCGTCGTCGGCGCCAATAACAGGATAGTGTCGATGCCGTGGGAAGCGAGTATCTGGCGGGCTTCACACCCCTCCTCCGGGGGTAAATCGACCGTCAGCAGGGCATCCACACCGGCATCGGAGGCCAATTCGGCAAACACCCCGGGACCCATCACCTCAACCGGATTGGCGTAACCCATCAAGACCACCGGAGTATCACTATCGCGCTGGCGAAACTGCGCCACCATGGCAATGACGTCCCGCAGGCTGACACCGTGCTCGAGGGCGCGCTCATGGGCGAGTTGAATCACCGGCCCCTCCGCCATGGGATCGGAAAAAGGTACGCCCAATTCGATGATATCCGCTCCGGCGGCAACCATCGCATGCATGGCCGGTACCGTGACCTCCTGCCGGGGGTCTCCCGCCACCAGGTAGGGAATGAGCGCCTTGCGCTGCGCCTGCTGTAGTTGAGTAAATCGTGTTGCGATACGAGACAAGTGGATCACCCGCTAAATGTTGTGGTGGTGTTTAAAACTCGATACCGTCGATATCGGCGACGGTATGAATATCCTTGTCACCGCGACCCGAAAGATTCACCACGATCACCTCGTTGGAGGTCATGCGGCGGGCGAGCTTGTCAGCGTAGGCCAGTGCGTGGCTGGACTCCAGTGCGGGTATTATCCCCTCGACCAGGGTAAGCTCACGGAATGCGTTCAGCGCCTCGTCGTCGGTGATACTGACATACTCGACCCGACCGACATCTTTCAACCAGGCGTGTTCCGGGCCGACCCCCGGGTAATCCAACCCCGCCGAAACGGAGTGTGTGTGAATAATCTGGCCGTTGTCGTCTTCCATCAGGTAGGTGCGATTGCCATGTAGTATCCCTGGTCGCCCCGCGCAAAGCGGTGCCGCGTGCCGGCCGGTCTCCAGTCCGTCACCCGCGGCCTCTACGCCGTACATCGCGACCGAGGCATCATCCAGGAAGGGATAAAACAAACCGATGGCGTTGGAACCGCCACCGACACAAGCAACCAGCGCATCGGGCAGTCCGCCCGTCTGCTCCAGGCACTGCAGCTTCGTTTCCCGACCGATGACCGACTGGAAGTCTCGCACCAACATGGGGTACGGATGCGGCCCCGCCACCGTGCCGATAATATAAAAGGTATCGTCGACATTGGTGACCCAGTCGCGCATCGCCTCGTTCATGGCGTCCTTGAGGGTTTTGGAGCCCGAGGTCACCGGGATGACCTCGGCCCCCAGCAGTTTCATGCGATAGACATTGAGCGACTGGCGCCGAATGTCCTCTTCGCCCATATACACCTGGCAGCTCAGGCCGAGACGCGCGGCAATCGTGGCGGTGGCCACGCCATGCTGTCCGGCTCCGGTTTCCGCGATCACCCGGGTTTTACCGGAGTATTTGGCCAACAGCCCCTGGCCGACGGTGTTGTTGACCTTATGGGCCCCGGTATGATTGAGATCCTCGCGCTTGAGAAAGATGCGAGCGCCGCCCGCGCGCTGGCTCCAACGCTCGGCAAAATACAGTGGTGACGGTCTGCCGACGTAGTGCGCCAGGTCGTGGTCGAGTTCCCGGAGAAAGGATGCACTAGCCTTCAACTCCGCGTAACTGCGCTCCAGCTCGTCCAGCGCGGCGATCAGGGTTTCCGACACAAAGCGCCCGCCATAGGGCCCGTAGTGACCGCCGGCGTCCGGCTGATTGGTGTAGCACTGCTGGGTCATTGCCTTTTCACTCCCGAGATCGACTGGTCCGCCGCCTGGACCTGCTCTATAAAACGCCTTATCTTCTCCCCGTCCTTGATGCCTTTTCCCCGCTCCACGCCACCACTGACATCCACCGCGTAGGGTTGAAGCGTTCGAATCGCCTGGCCGACGTTGTCAGCATCGAGGCCCCCCGCCAATACGAAGGACTCGCGCAGGGAGGCGGGAACCAGCTTCCAGTCGAAGGTCACGCCGGTGCCACCGGGCATGCCGGGCTGGAAACTATCGAGCAATAAGCCGCGGGCGTCCTGGTAGCAGGCCGCCTGGCCTTCGATATCGGTCTCCCGCTGGACACGCAGCGCCTTGATATAGGGGCGACCGAAGCCACGGCAGTAGTCTGCCGCTTCGTCACCATGGAACTGCAATAAATCCGGTTTTACCGTGTCCAGCACCCGACACACGTCCTCCTCCGCCGCATCGACGAACAGTGCCACGACATCGACAAACGCCGGCACCAGCCGGGCTATCTTCGCCGCGGACTCGACATCGACATAGCGAGGGCTGGGCTCATAGAAAACCAGCCCGATGGCATCGACGCCCTCGGCGACGGCGCGGGCGGCGTCCTCCTGGCGAGTCAGTCCACAAACCTTGATGCGAGTTCGATACGGCATAATGCGGGAAAACGATTCGCCCATGGGAAAAGCGGCGCATAATACCAGAAACAGGGTCGGGTTGTTACTTGGCGCCCGGCGAAAAGCCCTATATAAAGCCCAGGTCCGGCGCGGCGGCATAAGCCGGCAATCCGCAATCCCGGGGGTACAGCGCGCCCATAAAGTAAAGGCCATGGGGAGGCGCCGTGACGCCACCGAGCCTCCGGTCCCTGGCTTGCAGAACCTCCAGCGCCCATCCCGGCGCCTGCCTGCCGCCGCCCACCGCCATCAACACCCCGGCGATATTACGGATCATATGCATGAGGAAAGCGTTGGCCTCGATATCCAGCACCACCAGGGAACCCTCTCGCCGCACGGTGATGGCGTCGACATCCCGGATTGCGCTCCGGGATTGGCAGGCCGCCGCCCGGTAAGCGGTAAAGTCATGGCTCCCGACCAGGTGCTGGGCCTCGCTGTGCATCAATTCGGCGGACAGCGGCAAGCATTGCCAGGTAACCTTGCCCGCCAGTACGGCGGTGCGCACCGGATGATTGTAGATAACATAGCGATAGCGCCGTTTAAAGGCATCGAAACGGGCGTGGAAATCCGGCGATACCGACCTCACCCAGCGCACACAGACGTCGGCGGGCAAGGCCGTATTGGTGCCCATCAGCCACGCCTTGTCCGGCCGCGCGGCGGTGGTATCGAAGTGGATGACCTGGCCCATGGCGTGAACGCCGGTATCGGTGCGCCCGGCGCAATGGGTTCTCACCGGGTGATCGGCAACGCGGGAGAGGGCTTGTTCGAGGCTGGCCTGTACTGTCGGCAGCTCCGGGTCCTTCTGCAGCTGCCAGCCATGGAAGGCGCTGCCGCAGTACTCAATGCCAAGTGCGACGCGCTGGGGCGTCGCACCGGTATCGCGGGTCACCGGGAGAAAATCTAGCTGGCGATGTCGCGCAGCAGGGTATTGGCTTCCTCGACTTGCACCTCGGAGCCGTCTTGCAGCACTTCTTCGAGGATATCCCGCGCACCATCGACATCACCCATGTCGACATAAGCGCGAGCCAGGTCGAGCTTGGTCGCGATCTCGTCACCATCGACCATTTCGCTGAGATTGTCGTCGAGGTCATCGCCGGCATCGAGCATATCCGCCAATGCCGAGGCATTGTCCCCTTGCCGGGTATCGCCGTCATCCGGCTGGATATCAAAATCCAGGTTGTCCAGCTCGGCATTAGTCTCGGCATTGGTTTCGGCATTGTCCGGGCTGACCCCGGTAGAATCCGACGGCAGGCTGATGTCGAAATCGAGACCGGCATCGTCTTCCAGGTCAAGATTGTCCACTGCCAGGTCCAGGGCTGTGTGCTGGGCAGTGTCATCCAGGCTGTCAACGTCGGACAGGTCGAAATCGAGGTCAAAATCGAGGTCAGTGTTGTCGATTTCCTCGTCCAGCGCCGCTTCCTCATCGCTCTCACCGGTAGTTGAAAACAGTGTGCTATCCGTTTCCGAACCCGCCTGCAGCCAGCCCTTGCCCACCGCCAGTTCATCGGCCAGATGCAGGCTGTCATTGTTCCCCGACGCTGCGAGGCCGGCATAGACTTCATTGAATTCTGACTCGCGATCCAGTTCGGCAAAAATCGACATCAATTTCAGTTGTAGCTCATCACGGCCCGGTTCTTTTTCGATAGCCTTTTGCAGCATCACCACCGCGTCGTCATGGCGATCATAACTGCAGTACATTTCCGCTTCGGCAAGCGGGTCGAATTGCGCCGCATCGCTGTCGTCCTGTTCCGGCCCGGCGTCCAGGGTACTGAGTTGCGGCTCCTCGCTATCGAGCTCATCCGCAGCCTGTTCACCGCTGGTATCTCCGACAAGGGTGGCAAAAACAGCGGCGGTATCATCTTCTGGCTGGTCTTCGTCCTCAGCCACGGCGAGTGCTTGCTGCCAATCTCCGTCGTCGCCGTCTTCTGCGGAACGTCGTTTCATCATCAGGCCGGCCGCGGCCAATAGCACCAACAAGCCAAATCCCCCGAGGTAGAGCGGGCTCATCAGCCTATCCATAATGCCCGGCTGGCTCTCTTGCTCCACGATCTCGCTTGCCGGCATATCCGCTGGCGCGGAATCCTCGGCGAAATTTCTGTCTACCGGCGCAGCTTCACTGGCGCTTGCCTCCTGCTCCAACCGGCCTTGCAACGACGCCAGCTGTGAATCCTTGAGTTCGATCAGCTTTTCCAGGGTATCGATCTGGCCTTCCAGGTCGGAGAGCCGACCATCGAGCTCGTTATTCTCCCGGCTGGCCCGGTCCAGCTTTTCCTGGGCCGCATTGAGATCGCTGCGCACTGCCTCGACATCAGCCGCCTCGTCGCTGCCGCCACTGCTGCCGGCGACACTGGAGTCGGCCGTCGCGGCGCTGGACAGCTTCATATAGCCTTCATCCGCCGCCTTGGCCTGTGAACTCTGGACTGCGGCGGTATCACCAGCCTCCAGCGGTGCTGTCGAGCCGGTTTTCCACGCCTCGTTCTGCATCGCCACCGCCTGGATGGCTTGCTGTTTACTCAATTCGTCTAATTGCTCGGCGCTGGGCAGGCGCAACACCTGGCCACTGCGCAGACCATTGATATTCTGGCGGGCAAAGGCCCTGGGGTTATTGCGGTAGATCGCCATCATGGTTTGCTGCATGCTGGCTCCGGCAGGCCTGGCGCGAGACGCCAGACGCCACAGGGTATCGCTCTTCTGGGTGACGATCTCACCCTCTACCGGCGCCGGCAGCGGCAGTGCAGCCGCACTAGATGCGGGCGCAGGGACTCGCGCCCTGGCAGGAGCGGGTTTTACCGCCGATTGCCTGGCCTGGGTATTGACCGCGGGGGCCGGTGTGGCCGTCGCCTTATCGGTAAAAACCGGCAGGTCAACCAGCACGGTATACTCTCGCAACATGCGCCCGGCGGGCCAGCGGGCTTCGAGAATAAAATCGAGATAGGGTTCCCGCACCAGCCGCTTGGAGCTGATTTTAACGATCCCGTTACCCTTGCCGTCCAGCTGAACCGTAAATTTCAGATCGCTGAGAAAAAAGACTCGCTCCACTCCGGCGCGGTCGAAATCCTCCGAGGCCGCCAGTTTGACGGCGATTTGCTGTGCGTTCAAATCACCCAGGTTGTTGAGGGAAACCTCGGCCTGGAAGGGTTGATTGAGGCCGGATTTCAGCTCCATTTCCCCCAGACCCAGTGCGCTGACCACCGACGCGTGCAGCGTACTAACCGCAAAGACAACTCCGGCAAGCTTTCGAACCATGACTCTCTACCCTATTATGTGGTTTCTGGAAACTGCCAGAAAACGTGACACCTTCCCCTTATTGGCTGTGGCCATGTAAACAATACCAGCGCCAGCAACCGGACACTTTTCGTATATTTGTACTCAAGTATTCATTACGCGCAGGTTTTTCGCAAGAAATTGACCTTATCCTCGGCAAGAATGCGAAACAACGCAGGTTAATGGCTTGATTTCCGGATCAAGCCTAACTGTACACTCCAGGCCAGGCCGCCCGTTTTCACCCTCAAACGGCTAGAGCCGCCCTCTTATTATCGCCAACATGCGTCTCAGTGGCTCGGCGGCCCCCCATAACAACTGATCACCCACGGTAAACACCGACAGGTACTGCGGCCCCATATTGAGTTTGCGAATGCGCCCCGCAGGTACCCTCAAGTGTCCTGTCACCGCTGTCGGCGTCAGGTGTTCGAGGCTTTCAGCGCGGTGATTCGGTACGACTTCCACCCAATCATTGGCCTGCCCGATGATTGCCGTCACTTCATCGAGGGGCACATCACGCTTGAGCTTAACGGTCAAGGCCTGGCTATGGCAGCGCATGGCGCCGATGCGCACGCAGGTGCCGTCCACCGATACCGGTTGGGACTGCAGCCCCAGCAACTTGTTGGTTTCGGCCTGTCCTTTCCATTCCTCCCTGCTCTGGCCGTTTTCCACCTCGCTGTCAATCCAGGGCAGCAAACTACCGGCCAGCGGTGCGCCAAAGCAATCGACGGGAAATTCCCCGGCGCGCATACACGCCAGCAGCTGGCGGTCGATGGCGAGAATATCCGACTCGGGGCTGTCCAGCTGTTGCGCCACCGAGTGGTGAATGGCTCCCATTTGCCGGATGAGTTCCCGCATATTGCGCGCCCCCGCGCCGGAGGCGGCCTGGTAGGTCTGGGAGTTCACCCACTCGACCAGGTCGGCCTGGAACAAACCGCCAATCGCCATCAGCATCAGGCTTACCGTACAATTTCCGCCCACGTAGGTACGCACACCCCGCGCCATGGCCTCGTCGATCAGGCCCCGGTTGACCGGGTCCAGCACAATGACTGCAGTATCGTCCATGCGCAGGCTCGACGCCGCATCGATCCAGTAACCGTTCCAGCCACTTGCGCGCAGCGCGGCGTAGACCTCGCCGGTATAATCGCCACCCTGGCACGACACCACCACGTCCATTGCCGCCAACCGGGCAATATCTTTCGCATCTTGCAACGGTCCCGCGGCAACACCCACCCCGGGGCTGTCACCGCCGATATTTGATGTGGTAAAAAAGGTCGGCGCCAGGCCCTGAAAATCATTTTCGGCCCGCATTCGCTCCAGCAATACCGAGCCGACCATGCCCCGCCAGCCAGTGAATCCCACTTTCATTCTGCTTACCCTCCAGTCGTCGCGGTTACACCAGGGCCTCGACCACGGCCTGCCCCATCTCATCAGTGGACACCCGACGCTCGCCCCCGGTGATGATATCCTCGGTTCGAAAACCCTGGTCCAGCACCCGTGATACGGCCTGCTCGATCGCGTCTGCGGCGACAGCCTGGCCGAGGGAATAGCGCAGCATCATCGCTGCGGAGAGGATGGCGGCCAGGGGATTGGCCACGCCCTGCCCGGCGATATCCGGCGCCGAGCCATGGCAGGGCTCATACATGCCCCGGCCGTTTTTATCCAGCGAGGCGGAGGGCAACATGCCGATCGAGCCGGTCAACATCGCCGCCGCATCCGATAAAATATCACCGAATAAATTGCCTGTCACCACCACGTCGAACTGCTTTGGCGCTCTCACCAGCTGCATGGCGGCGTTGTCCACATACATATGGCTCAACTCGACGTCCGGATATTCGCTGGCCGCCAGTTCACTGACGACCTCCCGCCATAACATGGTGGCCTCCAGCACATTGGCCTTATCGACCGAGCACACGCGGCCCTGGCGTTTACGGGCCGACTCCAGGGCCACCCGCGCGATACGCCGTATCTCTGACTCACTGTAGACATAGGTGTTATAGCCCTGGCGTTCGCCCCCCTCCAGCTCGCGAATACCCCGGGGCTCTCCGAAGTAGATGCCGCCGGTCAACTCCCGCACAATGAGGATATCCAGCCCCGATACCACCTCCGGCTTGAGGGTCGACGCCGCTGCAAGCTGCGGATAGAGAATGGCCGGACGTAGATTGGCAAACAGGTTGAGTCCGGCGCGCAAGCCCAGCAGCCCCTTCTCCGGTCGAATCGAGATATCCAGACCCTCCCATTGAGTTCC
>JAUXCW010000351.1 GCA_030618705.1 Gammaproteobacteria bacterium
TTGCTGGCGCAATAAGCCGGCGTATACGCCTGGCCCATAAGTCCCGCATTCGATGCTACGTTTACGATATTTCCCTTTGATTCAATAAGATGGGGGATTGCCGCCTGGGACAGGTAGAATGGCCCGGAGAGATTGACGGCCAGAACCAGGTTCCAATCATCTTCGCGGACCTCGGGGCTATGACCAATACGTATAATGCCGGCAATATTTGCCAGTACATCCAGCCCGCCAAAACTCTTTACCGCGCTGGCAACGGCTGTAAAGCATTGTTCACGACTGCTGATATTACACACTGCGGTTTCTATTCTGCCGCCATTTCCGCAAACGATAGCAGATGTTTCCAGCAGTCCGGCTTCGTCAATATCGATGGCGTAAACCGAAGCGCCCTCCGCCGCCATACGAATACAGCTTGCACGCCCCATTCCCGATGCGGCACCGGTGATCAATACCGACTTTCCACTAAAACGATTCATACATCCTCACTTGAAGGGGCTGTTGCCGATGACTTTAGCCGTCGGCAAATTAACACCCGGCAGAAAAATAGTTGGTAAAGCCAGTTGACTATATTCTAATATAGTAAAACGAATACAAGGACAAAGCTACTCAGCAAGCCATCCAACTGCCCGGAGCAGCATACCTAACATGTCAAAATCAAATTCAGGCCCAAACAAACTCGAGTACTACCGAAAAAACAATATCGGCCAATCCCTGGTAGAGGTCGCCAGGGACTTTCAAAAATCCGCACTCAATGAGTTCGCCAAGGCGGGACATGGCCAGCTACAAGGTTCACATCAAGCGCTTCTCGCCCACTTAAGCCTCGAGGGAACCCGGCTGACCGAGCTGGCCAGACGCGCGTCGATGACAAAACAGGCGATGGGGCAACTGATCGACGAGGTGGAAAGACTGGGTTATGTGGAGCGAACCACCGACCCCAGCGATGGTCGGGCAAAAATCGTCAAATTTACCACAAAGGGCGAAAAACTGATTCAACTGGGCACCGAGACAGGTGATTCCATCCAGCAAAGATATGCAGGCTTGATCGGAGCAAAGAAGATGCAGCGACTGCGAGACCTTCTTGAGGAGCTTCATTACAAAATACGCCATGCGGACTGACATCTTCCGGCACTCCCTCCGGCTTCGCTTGCAATAGGCTATCCCGCCATCAATTTTGCTATTTGTTGTTCCAGCTTGCTGTATTCCCAATAGGCCTTCAAAGACACCACCTTGCCTTCATCGTTGGCGCGATACACCGCCACCAGATCGGTTTTAATGACCATGCCATTACCCATATCATTGGTGAGCTTGACCACATTAGCGCACTCATCCCCGGCCGGGTGAGAAAACACTACCTCCATAGTGATATTTCCCGATGCGATGACGGTATCATAGAATTTGGCAATCGCTTCTTTACCGCTATGTCCTAAACCTGTCGGGTCCAGCGGCGATACGCCCACCGGATCTTGCAGTACCGCATCATCGGCAAATATTGCCAGCCACTCATCCCGTTTTTTACCCATAACACATTCAACGGATTTTTTGCTGGCCTCTTGCGCCTTGTAACAGTTTCCCATTTTTATCTCCAGATTCATTGATAGTGATTATTTTTGGCACTTCTGTCGCCAGCCGTCTTATCAACTGAGATAAGGATGCTTCCAGGTGACGGGGATATGCGGCATTTCTGCTATCTCGGCGCTCAGGCTTTCGCTATGTTTTCTATAGGCCGCGATGATCGCCTCTTCGTAGCTGTAATCAAAGGGGTCGCCGAGGTTTTGTTCGCCTTCTCCTCCTGGCGGGAGGGGATTGTCGGTATACCATTTTATCGTGCGCTCAATCGCTTCCTCAGCAGTGAACGGATCGCGATAACCCAGCTGTTCCTTTATCTTGCTGATATCCATCACACTGTGGTGTCGGTAGAGAAGCTGGGGGTGCGTGGCCCGAAAACCCTTTGGCAACACGTGGTACGGAATATCGACGGTGTCAAATTCAAAGTTCATTATTCTGCCGATTAAAGTCACCCACTCATGGTTGGACAACAGGGCATTATCGCAGATGTTGTATATCTGCCCGGCGGAGGCGTTAGCATCTTCCACCGCCAGCAAAACGGCATGGGCAATATTTTCACAGTAGCCTTTTGAGACCAGGGTTAAACCACCACCGGGAAGAATAAGTGGCTTTTGCCGATCTCGAACCCGCCGCATAATTCCCCACTCGCCCGGTACAATATTGTTGGGCCCATACACCAGGGGGTAGCGAAAGTGCGTGACATTGAAGATTCCGTCGTGGTGCATCTGCATAACCATCTGCTCCGTCTTTCTGACGGCGGCAGAAAATCTGTCAATGTCCTCTGCCTTTGACAGCGGATGATCCTCGCCAAGAAAAAGCGGCGTCGGCTCTGTTGTCTCCCAGGGGTTGGGGGCGGTCATTTTGCCCCAGCCCTTGTATATGGGTGCGGCGCCACCCACACTGATGATGCGATCTGTTTTTCCTTCGAGCGCTTGCGCTACATACTTCAGCCTGCCGTAGGTGATAATTGCCAGATCGTAAGACCGGCCTTCAAGCGCCTCCTGCAAGGCCTCCAGTGAATAGGGGTCGGTATGAATATGCACGACCTCTTCAGGCAGGTCCGGCTCGTGAGCGCCTCGATGCAATATGGTGACAGAGCAAGCCCGTTTAAGCAGCTCCCTGACAATCACTACGCCTGTTACGCCCGCTCCACCGACAACCAGCACATTCATTGCTTGTCACTCCCCTCCCCTTCGGATATCCGGTGTCAGATTTTGTAAGCAACCTGGCATGCTTCTTCTACGGCCTTTTTACTCAAGCCGAATCCCGTACAATCCCCGATGCCGTACACGTCATCAGCGAGTGACTGGACACGGTCAAACAGCCGGGTATCGGGCTGGGGAGAGTCGATAAGAATAACGGTATCGGCCTTAAGGAGGTGACCCTGACCATCCGGGGTAGAAACCTGTATTCCCTTTTCGACAATCTCTTCCACAGCAAGGCCCGTGTTAATTGGCACGCCCAGTGAATCCAGCTCGCTTGTATGCTCAGTACGGCGCTTCTTACCCTTGCCAAGCTCTTCGGCAATACGCGTGTTCGAATCGACGATATGCACATTATTGCCCAGCCTGGCCAGGTGAATTGCCAGCTCAACGCCCATAAGGCCGCAACCGACAACAGCGACGACTCCTTCAAAGGTGCTTGCAATACCGGCATCCATATCCGTGATCAGTTGGCGTATAGCCGGCCCCTTGATGACATGAGGCAGGTCGGCGCCCTTTACCTCCGGGACTGTCATCGCCGCCCCGGTCGCAACGATTATCGTATCGGGCTTGAACCCGGCAATCTCCTTCTCAGAGACGTTTTTGCCCAGCTCCAGCTCTATGGGCAGGGAATTCATTTGATG
>JAUXCW010000217.1 GCA_030618705.1 Gammaproteobacteria bacterium
GCATTGTTGTCGATAACGATATCGCTTGTCGCAATCAATCGACGCGCCAGTTCGGAGCCCTCGGGCCGGGTCAAATCCAGGGCGACAAAGCGCTTGCCCGCGTTCCAATCGGTAAGCCAGGGAGAAAGTTGCGACTGCACCCCCAGCTCCGGCTGTCGGGGCGGCACATAGAGCCGGGTCACATCGGGGTATTGCCGGGACTCCACCTTGATCACCTCGGCACCACACCAGGCCATGATGCGACCGATCCACGGCCCCGCCATTCCGGCGGTGAACTCCACCACTCGCAGGCCCGACAGGGCGCCCTTGTGGAGCCCCCCGAACTCTGTCGTGCTCCCCGGCCGTTGCCCAGCCGGTTTTCGCCGCAACATTTGCTCCAGGCCGGCATTGTGCTGGCCTATATGCGGGGCGGCGTGACGAATGCGCCACGGTGTCGTCTCCAGGCGATAGGGTGGCCCCGGATAGCGCAGGCTCCTCGCACCCTGCTCGCTATCGGCCCCGTGTTCGACATCGACATAGAACCCCCGCGCACACAGGTGGTGATCTCCCGCGATACCGTGTGCGGTGCTGAGCGGGGTCACCGCAAGGTGGCGACGCTGGCCCTCGCGGTAGAACGTCTCGACGGTATATCGGCCTGTCAGTTCGGCGAGATAGATATCCAGCAGTTCCCGGTAGGGCTGCCGCGTCGAGGAGGGGCCTTCAAACATCGGCTCGAGTATTTCCCGATTGCCGGTTTCCTCGTGGACCCAGCGCGCCAGCACCTGCCAGTGCAGCGGCCGGTTTACGATCAGGTAGATGCGGCCATCGACACAGGGATACGTCCCCGAGGGAACCGCCGCGAACAAGCCGGCACCGAAGCGCCTGGGGATAATGCCGTCCTCGAGCCACTTGCCGACACCGCAAATACTGCTTACCGCCAGCATCGCCTCCTGGCTGGAGATATCGATAGCCTGCCCCGCACCGGTCAATCCGGCGTGGCGCAGGGCGACCATACTGCTGACAGCGGCTACCGTACCCGCCATGATATCCGCCTGGCCACCGGCCAGGGCGACCGGTGGGTCATCGGGTTCGCCGATCACCGCCATGGCGCCACTCATCGCCGAGGCGACAAGATCGCTACTGCGGAAATGGCTGTGGGGGCCGCGCTGACCGAAACCGCTGATCGATGTCACCACCAGGGCCGGGTTGTCCGCCCGCAACTGCTGGTGGGACAAACCCCACTGCGCCAACCGCCCCACCGCCAGGCTGTCGATAAGCAGGTCTGCGGTACGCACCAACCGGCACAGGCCGGCGAGGCCCCCGGTAGTGGACAAATCGAATGTCACACTCTTTTTATTGGTGTTCATGTAGAGGAAAGCCAGGCTGCGGTCGCCGGCCGGCGCGTCTTCCCAGAAGGGCGCAAGATCGCGTTGCGCCGCACCTTCCGGCGGCTCCACCACGATGACCTCGGCGCCCATATCGGCGAGCAGCTTGCCGCACCAGGCGCCCTTGCCATCGCCGATTTCAATAACCCGGAGACCGGTCAGCGCAGCCGGCGCATCGGCTTCAGCAACAGCCATCGGCTATCCGGCAAAATGCGCCAGGGCAGCTAGCCATGCTGGCGATAGTCAGTGAGTTTTTTCCCAGTCCAACCCTTGAAGGCGCGACGAAAATTACTGACGCTGTTATAGCCCAGCAGGTAACCGATCTCCTTGGGCGTCAGGGAGGTGTACTCCAGGTACTGTATCGCCAGGTCCTTGCGGGTGTCGTCGAGGATTTGCTGGTAGGTCAGGCTCTCCTTGACCAGCCTGCGGCGGAGGGTGCGCGAGCCCATTTTCAAGCGCCGCGCCATTTGCTCCAGCGAGGGAAACTCGCCGGGTGATTTGACCAGGGCATCGCGGATGGTGCTGGATAGCAGGCTTTCATCGGCGATTCGATTCACCAGCATCTGGCATTGCTGCTCACACAGTTTGAAAACCTCGTCGTTGGCGAGGCTGATCGGGTCATCCAGGTGTTCGATATCCCATACCGCCAGGTTGCGGGGCTGGTTAAAAAACATGGGGCAATCGAAGCGTTGCCTGTAGACATCGAGGTTCTCGGGCTGCGAATAACTGAAGCGCAGTTCCAGCACCGGGAACGGCTGATCGGTCAGGGCCATCGCCAGGCCGATGGTGCGGCTGAGAAATTCCTCTATCGCAAAGGGCAGAATCTCCCCAAGGGGAAAACTCTCGGTCAGCTCGGTGACCCAGCGCCCACCGCTGATCTCGCTGCGGGGGCGAATGATATGCTCCACCAGCGCATCGTATTTGGTGAACAATTCCCGGGACTCGGCCAGCTTCGAGCTGCTGAGTGCCGCGTAGCCCAGAACGCCCAGATCACTGAGCTTGAACTCGGAACCGATGGCGACACCGAGATAAGGATCCCCGGAAAGTCGCAACATATTGCCGATCACGGTGCGATAGTGGTCAGGATCCGGCTTGAAGTGCTCTTGCTGGACGTCCTCCAGACTGAGCTTGCTTCCCTCCAGCACCTGTTCACTGGAGAACCCCCGCTCTGTCAGGCGGGTAATATAAAACGTCAGTTTATTGGTCGATTGTGTGTTGGTCGTCATCGTCGATGTCTACGGCGCTCTCCAGCAGTGGCCCATTGTATGTGCTGGCGGCAGAGCCGTCGAGATCATGTCGATTTCAGCCACGGCGCAGGTCAGCGGGGGTATCGTAGCGGCTGCTCTCGCCCGCCGCAAGAATCGCAGAAACCGGAATCATGCCTCATCCTTAATCTGCCGGAATGCCTGCAAGGAAGTCTGTAATTCGTTGCTGCATATTTGAGTAAAAGGGATTGTAGCGCATGCGCAGCATTTCACTGGCGGAAATGTTGAGAATACCTCTTTCACCTTTCGTTGCCAGCCGGCCAATATGCAGACCATCCTCATCCTCGGCACCAGAGCCATACAGTGAATCTTCAGGCGGAAATGGTAGGGCCACATGGGACAGCGAATAAACATTGGCCGGCCAGGCCATCCCGGTGTCCTCGATCATCCGGGCACCATCAATACGGGACCATCGATGCTCAACGACCACACTGGAACCCGCTGATTCGTTGGTAAGGAAGGTTAGGCCGAAGCCCAGGCGGCTGCGCTCCAGCAGCCTGCGATAATCCTCGATGGGGTCATTGCGCAGGAAGGGTACAAGCGCATCGTCACGATTGATATCGAACAACACGAGCTCATTGCCGGTATTGTCCAGCTTATCCAACAAATGCGTTACCACAGCGTGTGTTGATACCGTCGCGTCCGCCAGCGACAGTAGCGCCAGTGTTCTCGGAAACGCGCTGGTACCAATCGAGGCTTGCAGCGCCTCGATCTTGCTGTCTATCACCAGTGTCAGGCGATACATCAGGTCCCCCGCATTGACGGCAAAGGAGGTATATTTATAGGGGTCGTATTCCGGCCCGATGTCATTCCACGCCAGCTTTTCAAGTCCGGGGATGGCGGCCAACCTCGCCTGCCAGACTGCCAGCGCCGCAACACCGGATACGCCAATGGCCGGTGAAATCAGCACCAGGGCATCGGCCTGGCGAAGGTTTTCGTCTTTCAATGCATCCAGTGCATAGTTCACTGCCTGTGCCGCACCCATGGAATAACCGAACAGGTACAGAGGTCGCTGGGGACCAATTCTCCGGCTGACATGATCCGCCGCAAGCTTTACCGCGGCCGCAATATCCTGCCAACTGACATCGACCAGCCCGGAGGGTGCTGTACCATGACCAGGCATACGCAGGCCCAGCACGTAATAGCCCTGTCTATAGTATTCTTTTGCCAGCGCTCGCAGACTATAGGGTGAATCTGACAGCCCATGCAGCAGCAGAACGCCTCCCCGTGGCCGATCGGGCGCCATGATAAAACTGCGATTCCAGTTTTTTTGGTAGCTGCCCGGGTCGGCCAGATTACCTTCAACAAAACGGTTCAGCGCACGATATGGCTGCGTCGACACGGTGTCGTAGATATCCGTTTGCAGCTGGTGGAACAGCGTCTCTTCAAGGGCAAGATAATCATCGAAAGAGGCAATTCCATCCTGCTTTTCGATGGTGTATTCCCTGTCCAGTTTTACCGTGTGCCACGGATGCAAATCGGGACGACTGTTCATTATGTAGATATACAAACTGACAGCACCCAGCAAACTACCCAGCACGGTATACAGTGCTGCCCGCATTAGTCGTCCGAGGAAAAGTGCTTTTCTCGTTTTCATTGCGCATTTATTATTTTATTGTCGGAATTGCCTGCCCTGGCCTCAGTCGCCGCTCTTATGATGTCGATTATGCGTTGTGGATAATCCGGCGGAAAAGCCCAGTAATGAAGATTATCTTGCCGAACGATTTCAACCAACCCGCGCTCACGGGGGGCTTTATGAAACAGAAACTGGGTCAGCAGGTCACTACTGACCCAGGGGTGGGTGTACCAGAAATCATGTGACCTGGAACTCATACCGCTAACTGTTTCGGAGTTGACCTTGATGATGGTCAGCCTGGACGTCATGGCAGCCTCATCAACCCAGCGATTTTTATCCTGACTGAGATCCTCGCGATTGGGACTTCCGGCCCGCGATACCTGGTTGCGCCTTGCGGCCAGGGCCAGGACACTATCGCTCCGGTTAATAGCCACGGTCGTACTGCGGGGCATGTCTATGTAACTTTGAGCGTGTTTTACAAAGGTATTCACAGCGATGTCGGCGGCCGCAAAGTAGACTTCCCCGAGTCGCAAGGTCTTTCTCATTTCTTTTTCGGTATTCCTTCCAATGATGTCCAACGCCGGACTGACGATCTGGGCGCCGGCACTGTAGGCGATGATATTGATCTTGCGCGCAGTGGTATGCTCCGCCAGAAGATTAAGCAGGCGCGCAAACGCCGGGGCTGACTTGAGAGCATGACGGGTGTCGGTACCGTAGGCAAACAGGTTCTCCGCCGAAGGCCAGAGGAATGCCAGTACCACGGAATTCTGCCCGGTGAAATGCTGGTACTGGGCTGCCTGGGCACAAGCGCGGTACACCGCGGTATTGGCGCCATGAACATAGATAGTGACGTCCTTGTCGATACTCCGCTCAAGCGCGTCATTTACCATTTCCGCCAGGGCGCGGGTATTTTTTGGCTGGCTGGCAACACTGCCTTGCAGGGGATATTGTGCCAGTTCCTGGAGGTTTTCCAGCCGCAACGCCGGTCGCCTGCCCCTCTCGGCCGATGTCGACAGCTTGAAGATGTTTTCCCAGGGGGTTCCCTTGTCACCTATACGTATATTGACGATACCCATGCGCAGTTTGTTGCCGGGGAAAATAGTGTACATACGGTTGTCTGCTTGCAGGGCAGGAATGCGGTTGGTGGCAAACAGAATCTGGATCTTGTTACTTTTTTCCTGGCCTGGATTGAGATCAAACGGATTGAGCTCGCCAGTACTGATTACGGCGGGAGTGGGCATCAGATAGACGGTAGCTTGATAGCCGATCGCCAGTATGGCTATTGCCAGTATCAGCAAAACGACTAATCCAATGAGTACTTTTCGCATTGAAGCCAGGAAAACCCCGCTGGGTTTATGTCAGTGAAGGCTTCATTGTATGTCATCACGCCGCTGCAGGTCAGCGGGGGTATCGACATCGGTCACCACACCACGATCCGGCACGGCTAACACATGGCATCTTGCGGCATGGCGCTGTAACACGACTCGCGCTCCCCGATCCCCTGCCAGCTCCCCGAGCTCGGCAAAAAACTCCGCCCGGAAACCCACCGGGTGGCCCCAATGGCCGTGCCATGCGGGCACCACGATAGGGTGATCATGCAAGGCACCGATCACCGCGCCACGGGTTTCGTCGGCAATCCAGGGCATATCCGCCAGTGAGATAGTGCAGGCATCGAAACCCTGGCGAGAAATCTCACCAATGCCGGCGGCAAGGCTGTCACCCATACCCAGACCTTCTGCACGGCCTGCCACTTGCACCAGGCTCACTCCTGTACCGGCCAGCTCCAATTGTAACGCACTGTCGGCTCGATCCAGCAC
>JAUXCW010000354.1 GCA_030618705.1 Gammaproteobacteria bacterium
AGCCCCGTGGTCAACGTCAACGAGGTCGCATCCAGGGGCATGGAGGCGGAATTCAATGTCATCCTGCTCGATGGCTGGTGGATGAATATTGCCGCCAGCTACAATAACACCGAGTTCACCGACGCCCCGGACGTACCCTGTACCGACCCCGGCCAGGGGCTCGACCCGAATGGTCCGGTCTGGAGTTTTAACACCTGCGACCTTAAAGGGGAACCGGCGGGAATTCTACCGGATTGGTCCGGCGTGGTGACCAGTGAATACTCCCAGCAACTCGGCAATAGCAATGTACAGTGGTTTTTACGGGGGCTGTATAAGGTAGAAAGCGAGCGCTACGATAACGATATCAACAGCTATCTCAGCGGCTATTACTTCGTGGATCTGTTTGCCGGTTTTCGCAGCGAGAGCTGGGATGTCTCGTTCTGGGTGAAAAACGTGTTGGATCGCAGCAATAAGCTCGATGTCGCCAACACCCCGCTGGTTCCGGACTATTCCAAACTCGGCACCATCGGCCCCGGCGGGGACCAGGCCTTTATCAGCTCCGGCTACCAGTGGATCGAGAACCAGCTCCAACCGCGCACCCTCGGCCTGACCGCGGCCTATCGATTTTGAAGGATTGTAATATGCGTTACGGAGCTCTCCTTACATGCGCCTTGCTGCCAGTGTTAGTCGCTTTCGCCGGGTGTAGCAAGGTTGATGACCCGACTTTATACCCGCGCTTCAACCCTGCCACCGCCGAGCCACCGCCGGAAAAGCCCACCGTCGATTTCAGTGCGACCCGGAATTTACTGTGGGGTGACCTGCACATCCACACCAGCCTGTCCTACGATGCCTTCACTATGGGCGTGAGAGCGCTGCCCGAGGACGCCTATACCTATATGAAGGGCGGCACCATTGAGCACGGCATGGGGTATGCGATCCGCGCATCGCGACCACTGGATTTTGGCGCGGTGACGGATCACGCGGAATACCTCGGTGTGGCGCGGCATATCGGCGCCGAGGACGCGGACAATTTCAAGCAGAACCAGCTGCGCGCGGTGATGGAGACCGGTAGCCCCCTGCGTATCACCTGGAATTTTCTTTACACTGTTTTTTCCACCATGAGCAGCTCGGAAAAAAGACAGGAGAGTTTCGGCCGGGCGGATATGGAGGAGGTATCGCAGTCCGCATGGCGTGAAATTATCGACGCCGCCGGGCGACACAACGATCCCGGTCGATTTACCAGCTTTATCGCTTACGAATGGACCTCGATGCCGAGCGAGGACAACCTGCACCGCAATGTGGTGTATAAAACGACCCAGGTACCGGACTTTCCCTTCAGCTCGCTGGATTCAGACAACCCGGAAGACTTATGGCAGGCACTCGAGCGTCAGCGGCAGCAGGGTATGGAGGTTTTCGCCATTCCCCATAATGGCAATGTCAGTAACGGACGAATGTACCAGGGTGTCAAGTTCGACGGTAGCGGGCTAAGTGCAGATTACGCCAAACAGCGGATGGCCAATGAACCTATCAGCGAGATTTTCCAGGTCAAGGGCTCATCGGAAACTCACCCACAGCTGTCCCCCTCTGACGATTTTGCCGGCTTTGAAATCTACGATCAACGCTTATCCAGCGAAGGTGGCTTAAGCGAACCCAGTGGTAGCTACGCCCGCGATGCCCTGCGCACAGGCATCGAATTGGCCCACAGCGAGGGTTTCAATCCCTACCGCTTCGGTGTCATCGGCAGTAGCGATAGCCACAACGCCAGCTCCTCGGTGGAGGAGGACAATTACCACGGTAAACTGCCGCTGATCGATGGCACGGCTGGTCTTCGTCTCGGTGAAACCCTGTTGCTGCCCGAGGAACAAAATCGTGGTGGGCGCTGGAGCGCGGCCGGCCTGGCCGCTGTGTGGGCCGAAGAAAACACCCGGGCGTCTCTGTTCGAGGCTATGGCGCGCAAGGAGACCTATGCCACCTCCGGGCCACGCATTGCCCTGCGCTTTTTTGGCGGCTGGCAGTACGACAGCCATATGCTGGAGAGTGCTGAGTGGCTTGAACATGCTTACAAGCAAGGCGTTGCCATGGGCGGCGAACTGCCTGAATATCCGGGGCAGGGCACCCCTGGCTTTATACTGTGGGCGGCCAAAGATCCACAGGGCGCAAACCTGGACCGCGTCCAGGTCATCAAAGCCTGGGTGGATGATAGCGGCAATAGTCACGAACGAATCTACGATGTCGCGCTGTCGGATGATCGGAAAACCGACCCCGACGGGCAATCGGTGTCCGATGTAGGTAATACAGTCGATGCTGCCGAGGCCAGTTATAGCAATAGTATCGGTGCCGGTCAGCTGGCGACGATATGGCAGGATGCCGATTTTGATCCCGCCCAGGAGGCGTTTTACTATGCCCGCGCCATCGAGATCCCGACCCCCCGCTACTCTACCTATGATGCCAAAGCCCTTGGCGTCGAACCGCCTGAACCAGTCGCCATCCAGGAGCGTGCTGTAAGCTCCGCAATCTGGTACCAACCCCAATAGCCCGGGACACCCATCATTTCTAATTCTGGACACCCACCATTTCAGGATAGTCGGGGACACCCATGAGTTAACCGGGGACACCCATCTTTAAGCACATTAAACGGGACCTCCATCCTTATATCAGTGTGAAAGAAAACCAATTACCCATCCTTCCATTGATCGACAACGGATTTTTGTATAGTGTTCTAACTGTGAGGCAAAGGATTTGCCTGAAAATTGAGAATTATAGAGAGGTTAGGGATGACCACAGCTCGCCGTACCCAGGTTTCACTGGATTGCACTCCTTATTACCATTGCATCGCCCGCTGCGTCAGGCGGGCGTTTCTCTGCGGCGATGACCAATACTCCGGTAAGAATTTTGATCATCGACGCCAGTGGCTAGTCGACAGAATGGCGCGCCAGGCCAGTGTCTTCGCGATTGATATATGCGCGTATGCGATCATGGGTAATCACTACCATCTGGTGCTGCGGATAGATTCAGCACGAGCTGACCATTGGTCGGATGACGAGGTACTGTTGCGTTGGTGCCAACTATTCAAAGGCCCCATACTTGCCCGAAAATATCTGGCAGGTGAGGCGCTTTCAGCAGTAGAACGGGATACCGTTAGCGATATTGCTGCGGTCTGGCGAGACAGATTATCCAATATCAGCTGGTTCATGCGTTGCCTGAATGAGTTTATTGCCCGCCAGGCCAATGCCGAAGACGATTGTAAAGGGCGTTTCTGGGAGGGCCGTTTTAAGTCCCAGGCTTTGCTCGATGAGCCCGCGTTGCTGTCGTGCATGGCCTATGTGGACCTTAATCCGGTACGCGC
>JAUXCW010000375.1 GCA_030618705.1 Gammaproteobacteria bacterium
CGGACCTACAAGGAAAAGGTCAAGGCCAGTGACTACCCGTCTGCGACTGCGACGTCAGCTGAAGTGTTCCAGTCACTGTATAACACCATTGCCAATGACCTGGCCGAATTCCGGCGCAAACTGACCGTCGGCGAAATTACTGCGATTCGGCAGGTCGCCGAGCTGCGTTTTGCCACCGATATGGCGCCGGATGCATTTGTCGGTGATTTGCAGGTTGATGACAAGGGGCGTTATACACGTGTCCACTTGCCGGCCGGTGATGACCCGATGTACCGGCGGGTGATGAGCATACGCGAGCGTGATTTTCTCCTGATCGACACCCTGAACGGGCATTTCGATAATTTCTCGCGGGAGATGGAAACACCCTATTATGAATGGCGCAAGGCGCGTATTGCCGAGGCGGAAGCCTTGCGCAAGGTGGAGAACGATGCCATGAAGCGCAAGTTGCTGGGGCTGGCGGCCATCATCGGCGCGGTCGTCGTGGAGTCTTCCAATAACGGCAATAACGCGGGTTCGAGCAGGGTGGCGCGATAGGTGTGCAGCAGTCGCTCCACAAGCTGGTTAATATCGACGATGGCCGTCGGCTCACGGGCCTGCTCGGGGCTGGACCAACCCCGGAGCAAGCCCGTGATCCGCTGCAACTCCTCGCCCATGATGTCCAGCTCATTGTAATGCTCGCCGTGCTGATCCAGCTTGTGGGCGAGAATACCCAGGTAGTTGCTGATAATACTCAGCGGGTTGCTGACTTCATGCACCATTTCACGCACATTAAAACTGGTAGTGAGCTCATCGTCTATGGATGGCGGCCCCGGGGGTTCCGCCTTCTGCTCATTGAGTAACCTCGCGAGGATAGCGCATAGCAACTGCAGAAAGCGGCTGCGACCCGCGAGCACAGACATCGCCTCCTGCGAACCACCCGCGACCACCAGCACGCCGTGAGAGGCATCGACAATGACCGGCAGGCAAAGCGCCGCCGGTTGCTGCAACATATCGAGCAATTGCCTGTCCGCCACCGTCAGGTTCTCGCCCTCGCTATCGAAAAACCGCGGCACGCCCTGGTCGAACGCAACGGCCATGGCGCTGCGGGCCGGATCGAGCGATATATACCAATCGGCATCGGCGCTGTCATTGGACAAGATATCGCGCCCGTCCGAGAAACCCAACAGCCTTCGCTCCGAGGGGTCATGCATGAGTATGCGAAAATTTTTGCTGCCCAGGGCCTGCTTCAGCACCCTGGCGAATATTTTCCGGGTTTCCATACCCACGGTTTTGTCGGCATTGAGGGAGCTGAAGATGGACTGGATATGCAACAAATCATCGACCAGGCGACCCAGCGCCAGCATCGGCTGCGGCGAAAAATCACTGTGCGCCTGGATCCCCAGCTCCGCCGCCGTTCGCTGTGTCTCCGCCCTCGCCTGGGAGAGAATCTCCTCGCACAGAGATGGATCGATGCCGTAGAGCTGCCGGGCCATATCGATACCCTGGTTGACGACATCAAAACGGGGACTGGCCAGCTGCGCGACCAGGCTCGAAATACGCACCAGGGGGTGTGCATCCGCCACCTGGTCGATGCCCTGATTCTGGTAGCGAATGGCATCGGCGAGGAAACCGGGCATGCCCCAGTTCTTTACCAGATGATACGCCCATTGGCAGTGGTCCTCGGTAAACAAGCTGCGCTGGGCGTCCACTATGGCCTGCTCATCGCTGTCCATGCGTAGTAAACCCGGTTCGTCGGCGGCGGCAACGATAATCCTGAGATGCCCCAGGCCTTGCAGTAAACCCGCGAGATAGGCCTCGGCGGGATTGCCGTAGTGGGTCAAAATAGCAAAAGCGCTGCCGAGCTTTGCCGCCAGCACCATCCGCCGCCAGAGCCTGGCAATAAACGCCTGCTGTTCAGCGGAGTGGGGTTGTTGGCATAATCGACGGGCGATATCCAGGGTCACCGACTGCACTGCCCCGGTGCCCAGCCGCGAGACAATCTGCTCGAGTATGCCATGCTCGGCATCCCGCAGGTCCACCTGGTCCGCCCCCAGGGACAACAATGTAGAACACAACACCGGGTCGAGTAATACGCTGGCGGCCAGTTTTTCACTGGTGGTATCCGGGTGCTGGCACAGCTCCAGCACCTCAAACAGCACCTGGCTGTTTGCGGGAAGATCGAGCAATGTGTATTGGCTTACTACCACTAAATAACTTCCCTTACTAATTATTTTCCCTGTGCTTCGGGTAGGGGTTTTCCGCGCCTTCGATCAGAGTGTGACCCAGTGCACATTTTCCAGTATTTACAAGGACTTGCACAGAGGCCTTTTTGCACACTATTCACGGCCGGGGTCACCAGTTTTTGCATTTCAATGGTTCGGCACAGGCGTTAGGCTGCACTTTTCCACAGATGACAAAGCCCACGCTAAAAAAATCTATGCGTAGTGTCGTTGATATTAAACGGGCGGATCCACCCCGACCGGATCATCCTACTCGCTACTTGCTGGTGTGCAGCGGCGAAGACGGTGTCGGTAAATCCAGCATCTGCATCAATCTTGCCATCGTACTGGCCCGCAACGGCAATCGTGTCTGCATCCTGGATACGGATCCAGGCGTCACCAATATCCATCACCTGCTCGGCATCAACTCGAACTATACCCTCGCCAATGTCGCCAGCGGGGACTGCACGCTCAGGGATGCGGTCAGGCAAGGGCCGGGGGAAATAAGCCTGACCCGCGACGGGGGCTTTCGACGGGTGTTCGAGCAGCAGGATGGCGCCAGGCAAGAACAGTTTTTGCAACAACTGGCCACCTGGGAAAAGGGCTTCGACTACATCCTTATCGACACGCCCTCGCCCGACCACGATGCATTGCACCACCATATCGACGTCGCTGACGAATTGCTGCTGGTGCTGGCGCC